>JAQICO010000436.1 GCA_027858495.1 Spirochaetaceae bacterium | reverse complement strand
GGAAAGACCGGAGTGGACGAACAGTCTTCCTATATGCTGAAATTTGCCAACGGAGCTGTAGCCCAATTGCATTCAGCCTGCAACTATCAAAGTCCGATGAATTTTATAATCTACGGAAGCAAGGGGCATATGGAAATACCTGGATTTAACTTTCCCGACCGTCTGATACTCCATATAAAGGGCCAGAAGCCGGAACAAATACTCTGCCCCTATGAATCCACTGGAAAAAACTATGAAGCCCAAGATGTGGTAAACTGCCTTCGACAAGGGCAATTGGAAAGTTCCATCCAAAGCCACGATGATCCTCTGAAAATAATGGAAATTATGGATGATCTTCGCAGGGGGAAGCTAAGTTATCCCCAAGAATTGAAATAATTTTTTGCTGATAAATCAATAGAATAGATTATTTTCACATAAGATATTCTTGACCACATAGTGAACCTATGGTTCACATGCAACCATGGATACGGATTTTTTTAGTTTTTCAAAACAGATTGATAGGATATCTCAAAATTTCCCCCATTTGGTTACTCCCACTTTTTTGAAACTGCAGGCAGAGAAAAAGGCTCAGGTGATCCTTGGGATATTGCAGGAAGCAGCCCAAAGAGGAGATCCCACTACACTGAATATTAAGCTGGTAGCTCAAAAAGCATCTATTTCGGTGGGAGCTCTTTATAAATATTTCACCAAGCGGGAAAATATGATGGTTTTCACCATTGGTGTAATCCGTCAATATCTAGTTAATACCATGGAATATTCTACGGACTTATTGAAACAGCTGCCCCTGAGAGATGCGCTCTATTATTTCTGTGTGGGATCTCAACAATGGAACGAAGAAGAAAAAACCCTGGGCTATTTTTTCTATCAGGCGGCCTATGGAACTAATACCTTTTTGTCCGAAGAATTGGTAAAACCAGCAGCTCAGGCAATATATAGAACCCTGGAGGAAATCCTTCAGGAAGCATCTAGCAGAGATAACATAACATTACTATTCGACTTGAATTTCTGTACATCCCTACTTTATAGATCCTTGGTGCCCCTGGCAGACTGTCTTATCTATCCACAGCTGAAATATTACTTAAATCCCCAATGGGAAGATCCCCTGCCCATATATGAAACCATTGATATATTACTAAAGTCCATTATCAAGGAGAATAAACCATGAAAGAGCCTGTATTGACCGTTAAGGATCTTTATAAATCCTATGGAAGAGTTGAAGCCCTTAAGGGAATTTCCTACTCCCTCAAGGAGCATGAGATATTGGCTGTATTAGGACCAAACGGGGCTGGAAAAACCACGGAAATCAACTGCCTCTGCGGCATTATTCCCTTTGATTCAGCCCAGCTTTATTATAGAAATGAACTAGGACGATTACCCAAAGAAAAGCTGGGACTGTGTCCCCAGGAGTTAATTATCTGGAAAAAACTATCCCTGATAGAACAGCTTATCTATATGGGAAATCTCTATGAAGTGCCAAAGAATATTTCCTCTTTAAGGGCTGAGGAACTTCTGGTAAATCTTGGATTGATCGATAAAAGAAGGGCCCTGGCCGGCAGTTTAAGCGGAGGAATGAAACGGCGCTTAAACGTCGCCCTGTCATTGATGCATGACCCGGAAATATTGATTCTTGATGAGCCCGAAGCAGGGCTGGACCCCCAAAGCCGTATATTGCTCCGGAATTTCATTAAAATACAGGCCAAAAAAAGATCCGTCATATTAACCACCCATAATATGGATGAGGCAGAGAGACTTGCCGACCGCCTGATATTGATAGACCATGGTGAAATCATAGAGGAAGGCAGCCCTTCTTACATGAAGGAACGGTACAGCTGTTCCAACCTGGAAGAGGTTTTTATACACCTCACCGGCAGAAGTTTAAGAGATTAAGGAGATTACAATGATAGGAAAGATTGCAAAGACATCCATGAAAGAACAGCTTAGATCACCGGTGATTTTACTGTTATCCCTGTTAACAGCCCCCTTATTTGTGCTGATCTATGTACTCTTTTTCCCCAGTGAAACCAGCAGTTTTGATGTGGCCTATTACAGTCAGGAAAGGAATCAGGCACTGCTGGAATATATGAATAACTGGTCCATGGAAGATCAAACCGTAAATTTAAATATGCACTGGGTAAACAGCCCTCAGGAGGGTTCAAAAGACATTGAACAGGGAGAAGCCCAGGTCCTGGTGATCATTCCGGAGGGCTTTGAAGATTCTCTGGATCAAGTGAAATCCGGTTTGAGGGAACAATCGGAAAGGGTGATCTTTTCGGGGGACCTTTCATCATCCATGTACAGCATAGCCTTTATTATGACCTATTCTTCCATTGACCAGTATATATCTCAACGTACCGGTCATATTTCCCCCTTTGCCATGGAAGAGCAGCCCCTGGGGAATTCCATGGAACTCCGTGAAATTGACTACTACATTCCCGGCCTGATGATCTTCGCTTTAATTATTTTGCTTTTTCAGGTATCCATGAATCTTTCCGGACTGGTGGAATCTGGAATTTTAAAAAGATTGAGACTCACCAGAGCAACAACCCTGGAGATTCTCAGCGGCTATAGTATTCCTGTGGTGCTGATTGGGCTTTGTTCCTTTTTTCTTACCCTGCTTGTTGCAAAGCTCTTCGGCTCTAATCTTCATGGAAATTGGCTTCTAACTGCCCTGGTAGCCCTGTTAACCACCCTGGCAATAACAGCCACGGGGATGATAGTTTCGGCCTTTGCCAGCTCCACCAGCAGCGCCTTCATCATGGCAAACTTTCCCCTGATGTTATTCATGTTTTTCTCAGGCGCAATGTACCCCATTAAAAAAATCACAATGTTTAATCTAGGAAATATTTCCATAGGAGTCTTTGATCTTTTACCCACCACCCACGGGGTGAATGCCCTGCATAAACTTCTGGTACTGCAGTCAGATTTTTCGGGCATCCTTTATGAATTGATTTGCTTGACCCTATTGACGGTGCTTTTTTTAGCCTTTGGTGTAAGGCTCTATTACAAAAGACAAATGGAAATTGGCTAATTCTCAGGAACATTTTTTATTGTAAAAAAACTTCGGTTTGACAGAGTATGAGACCCGTAATAGTCTATAGTTAAACCAGCACCATATAAATTTCTATTGTCGCAGAATAAACCAGGGAGATACATAATGAATATATTTTTAGGGATAGATGCCGGTTCCGCCACAGTGGCCTATGCCCTTATTAACGAAAATTCCGAGATTCTCCGCTGGGATTATCAATTCCATAAAGGCCAGGTTGAAGAAGCCCTGGAGAAGATGCTTCAAAGGGAGGATCTTCAGAATATAACAGCCCTGGCTGTAACCACCTCCACCCCGGAAAATTTTAATTCCCCCTACCGCTATGACAATCAAGTAGCCATAATCAGGGCATCCAAAGAAAGAGTCCCCCAATTAGGTTCGCTGCTCTATGTTGGAGCAGAGAAATTCGGAGTGCTTCGTTTTGACTCCCAGGGGAATTATAGCAGATTAAATACAAACAGCTCCTGCGCCGCCGGTACGGGCAGTTTCTTGGATCAGCAGGCAGGGCGGCTGAATTTAAAGGGTATTGAAGAATTCTGTTCTATTACCCAGAAGAACCATGAAGAGATTCCCCAAATTGCCACCCGCTGTGCCGTTTTTGCCAAAACCGATTTGATTCATTCTCAGCAGGAGGGCTATTCTCTTCCGGCCATCTGTGATGGTCTATCCAGAGGATTGGCAAAAAATCTGGTGGAGACTCTATTTACCGGTCAGGAGATTAATTCACCCATGGTGATCTGCGGGGGAGTATCCCAAAACCTTCCGGTGATAAAACATATGGAAGATCTATCGGGTAAAAAAATAACCAGGGACTCACTGTCTCATATATACGGGGCCTATGGAGCCGCGTTGGGTTTGCTTGAGGAAGAGGATCCGAAAAATACCCTAAAACCAGGGGGAGAGCTTTTCCAAAAAATAGAAGGGAAAACCCACGGCCTCAACCAGGCCTTGGAACTTAAATTATCGGATTATCCTCAATTTGACAGCCTTAAGCGCTACGTCCGTTCTATCGAGGGGAATTATTCCATGATAGATGTGGAAGTGGATATCTACCAGGAATTCCCTGAAAATTGCCGGTGTATACTTGGAGTAGATATAGGATCCACCAGTACAAAGGCTGTCATTATTGATGAAGAGGCCAAGGTTTTGGCCGGATTATATACATCCACCCTTGGCAGGCCTCTTGAGGCATTAAAAGCCCTTTTGCAATGCCTTGATGAATACCAGGAGACCCAGGGGATTAACCTAGAGGTTCTAGGCTGCGGGACCACAGGATCAGGACGAAAATTCATCGGGAACATTATGGGCAGCGATCTTATTTTAGATGAAATTACCGCCCATGCCCGGGCTGCTGTAGAACTGGATTCTGGGGTGGACACCATCATCGAGATCGGCGGTCAGGATTCCAAGTTTACCACCCTGCACAATGGAATGGTTACCTCATCGGTGATGAACAATGTCTGTGCCGCCGGTACGGGCAGCTTTTTGGAAGAACAAGCAAAAAAACTCAACTGTCGGGTTACGGAATACGCCACTAGAACCATGGGAGTAGAAGCCCCGATTTCCAGCGATAGATGCACCGTATTTATGGAACGGGATATGAATCATTTTTTAAATGAGGGGTATACGGTGAATCAGGTATTGGCGTCGGCGGTACATTCCGTCAGGGAAAATTACCTGCAGAAGGTTGCGCCCAACGGTTCAATGGGCAATAAAATATTTTTCCAAGGAGCCACAGCAAAAAATAAAGCATTGATCGCCGCCTTTGAACAGCGGCTGCAGAAACCCATAATAGTTTCAAAGTTCTGCCACCTCACCGGAGCATTGGGTGTTGCATTAACCCTGTTGGATCAGGAAGTTGGACAAAGTCGATTTAAGGGACTGGAATTGTATAAAGAAGAGATCCCTGTGGAATTGGAAATATGTCAGCTCTGTAATAATAATTGTAAAATTTCCATTGCCCAGGTTAGAGGGAAAAAGGTGGCCTATGGATTTCTCTGCGGAAGAGAATATCAAGATAAAGGCTATGTTAATAAAAATAAATCTGGCTTTGACCTATTGGCTGAACGCAGAAAGATTCTAACAGTCAAAGAAAAAAAATCCTCCAATTACAATTTTATCATAGGCATCCCCGGGGCGCTTTATCTATTGGAAGATATGTTTCTTTGGAAAAGCTTTTTTAATCTTTTAGGAATTAAAACGCTGAGCAGTGAGTCCTTAAAAAATCCCCTGGAACAGGGAAAGATTCACAGTGAGGCGGAATTCTGTGCGCCGGTGACAGCCCTGCATGGTCATGCTTATAA
>JAQICO010000218.1 GCA_027858495.1 Spirochaetaceae bacterium | reverse complement strand
TCCTGATGGAGAGTACGGTTTTACAGCTCTTGGATATTGAGGAAGGACAAGCCCTGGATCTGCGTACTCCCCTGGGCAGCAAGACCCTGAACTTTGTGGGTACCGTGCACGATCCGGCTCTGGCTCCGGCCTGGCAGGAACAGACAGCCTTCGGCTACATCACAGTCGATACCCTGGAATATCTCATGGGTTCCCGTTTGGTGGATGACCTGAAGGTCATTTTCACAGGAAGTCCCGACGAGGCCCAAGTTCGGGAACTCACAGATAGATTGGTGGCTTCAACTGTCTTGGAAAACAGCCGGATCTATGAAGTCATGATTCCACCTCCCTATACTCACCCCCATATGGGTCAGATGAAAACCATTTTGAGTCTCTTTATACTCTTTGCCTTTCTCTGTGTACTGCTTTCCGCGGTATTGGAAGCCAACTTGGTAAACAGCATCATGACCCGGGAGATAAAAAACATCGGCATAATGAAAACCCTTGGAGGTTCTCCAGGCAGAACCTCCCTGATTTATCTTAGCTCTCTTGCCCTGGTTTCACTGATAGCTCTCATTTTTGCCATTCCCCTGGGATGGCTGCTGGGCAGAACATTTGCCCAGTTTATAGGCGGCATGTTGAATTTTACCATCTCCAGCCTCAATGTTTCTCCCTGGATCCTATGGGTGGTTATTGCCTCGGGCTTAATCCTTCCTCTCAGTATGTCCCTTTTCCCCATCACCCGGGCCTTGGGAATCAGCATTAAAGAGGCTCTGCAACCCCGGGGAACCAAATCCGCCATTAAAGAAGATAAGCAATCCCGGGGAATTTTCCCTCCACTAGTGAACATGGTCCTGAGAAACAGTTTCCGTAACAAGGGGCGCTTGCTCTTATCTGTACTGCTGCTTACCGTAGCGGGCTCACTTTTTTTTACCGCTAGAAACACCGATGCAGCCTGGCTGCGCCTGTTGGATGAGGTTTTTGCAAGGCAGGTTTATCAACTGGATGTAACCTTCTTTGGTTCGGCGGACCAAGAGCAGATTCAAGAAATCCTTGGAGAAATTCCCCTATGGGATAGGGCCGAGACCTGGAACTTGATAAAGGCCTCTCCCTATAGAAACTCTGAGCTTCTTATATCCAAGACCTATCCCGACGGAGGGCACGGTATTTTCACCGTCCGAGGACTGGATGCTGATACCCGCTTATATATTCCTTCCCTTTCCCAGGGACAATGGCTGTCCAGCCAATCGGTCAATGGGGTGGTGCTGAATCAGCGGGCTTATCTTGAAGTGGGGGCCCCGGCCCTGGGAGATTCGGTGAGCCTGGTTCTAGGAGAGGGCCCACAGAATTTTATCCTGCAGGGTGTGGTGGAGGAAATTCTGTGGGCCACAGCCTATATCAACCAGGATTACTTCCAGCAGATTTTAGGTCAGCAAGGCCGGGTCCAAAGCCTCATCCTTTCTCTGGAAAATAAAGACAGCCAGGCCATGGTAGAGTTTAAATCCCAGTTGATGGGACGATTGGCCGAAGAAAATATCCCGGTGATGATGGTGATGGAGAAGCTGGATTTTCAAAACGCCATCACCGAACATATCGCCATCATCATTTATTCGCTTATCGCCCTTTCGGTGATCATGGCGGTGGTGGGCCTTCTGGGCTTAGGTGCATCCATGGGGAGTTCTGTGCTGGAACGAAGCCGTGAAACAGGAATCATGCGGGCAATGGGCGCTCCCAGCGGGGTGATTCAGGCATTGATTCTTCTGGAATGCCTGATCATCGGACTTTTGGGTTATCTGGGCGGATTTATCCTTTCCCTGCCCCTGTCCCATTTCCTTGGGGACTTTCTGGGTCTTATGGCCTTTCAAATGCCTCTCTCCTTGACTCTGTCTCATGGGGCCGCCCTCACATGGTTTGTCCTGATCGGCCTGGGCTCCTTGGCTTCGGGTATCATTCCTGCCAGAAGAGCCCTAAACCAGAGTGTTAAGGATACCCTGCTCTATGAATAGAATGGAGTTAATCATGGATATACAAAGAAAGAAAAAATTAAGGAGTTTTGAGATGAAAAAGAAAATGATTATTACAATAGTTATTTTAGCTACAGCCCTTCTGCTGATTACAGCAGCCCATAGCGTGAACCTTGCAGAGTTTGCCAATGGGCTGATGTCCATCCACGGCTGATAAGCCATTTTATTTTCCGACTCGGTTAGAGTAAAAGGGGTTGTTGTAAAAATCATGATTTGGTTCTGAGACAAGGCGGTTTTTGAACCGGCAACGCAGTGTAGATCTACTATATGAGTAGCCCGTGCAGAAAATCAACGCAGGATCAGGACCAAAGGGGCTTTTTGCGTCAACCCCATTATTCCGCGGATATCCTAAGCTGAATTTCCGTTACATGGTTTTTCGGATCCCCCCAATGGTCCACCTCCGGTCCCTTCAGATATATTTCCCTAATGGGCAGCCCAATGGTATAGCCCTTATCCCTGCAGAAGCTGAAGAGATGCTCGTAGGAAATTCCTAAATCCTGATATGGTCCTCGATGAATCAAACTTACTCCTTGGCTGGCACCAAGGGTTTTCCATTTTAAATCCCGGATCATCGGAGCTCCCTGGGCCAAACAGCAGGCCTCCATGTGGGCATTCTCTTCCCGGTATTCCAACTGGTGATGCAGGGCGAAATTGGGACCGGTAATATAGGCGCCGGCCCGTTGATCGAGCTTGAAAAATCCCTGGCCGATATCTTCATAACGTCCAAATATCTCATAGGACAAATAGCCCAATTCCGGGATTTGCATCAGATGGATTTCCTCAAAAATCCCAGGAGTCTCTTCCTTCATGCGCAGACGCCATTGACGGAGCTTCTCTTTTTTACTCTGCAGCTCCTGGACTTTTGAGGACAGCTGCTGATCTTTTTTATCCAGATGTTTTTCCAATTCCCCGGGGCCTGAATCAATAATCTCCTGGAGTTCCGAAAGGGTAAAACCCAATTCCTTAAGCTCCATAATTTGCCGGGCTCTACGGAGATTCTCCTGATCATAAAAACGGTATCCGCTGACCTCATGGATACTGCGGGGGATAAGCAGCCCCAATTCATGGTAATCACGAAGCGCCTTGACTGTCAGCCGGCTGGCCATGGAGAATTCTCCGATACTGAGCATCTAGCCCTCCCAATTTTCCTTTAGATAGAGGTAAAAGGCCTCTTCCCTAGTATAGAGGATTTGAGCCAGTTCTGCAGCCCGGTTTAACATGATCCGGCGCTCCTCGGTTGTCTTTGCATCCTCTATCCTTTCTCCTATCTCTTGGAATTCCTCTGAAAGATCATGCCATGCCGAAATAGATTCCTCCAGCAATGATATCGCCTGGGGCAACGGGGTATCATCCATAAGGCTGTTTGCTTCTATAAGATAGTCCAGGGTGAATTGCCGGAAGGCTGCTCCGCCGGTGCCGTATTCCTCGATCCAGCCGTGAAAGCTTGAAAGAACCGGAGCCAGCATATAGGGCTTTATTTCCTGGTCCAGTTGGGCTAGTACTTCGGGGAATTGTTCCAGTCCATGGAGACCGCCGATTTCCGGGGAATCCTGCCAGTGCAGATCTGCTCCTGCCTCATAGTTTGCAATCCAGGCCTGAACTGAATTTTCCAGCATCTCCGGCCAGTTCAGCTGAAAGTTATCGGGTTTCTTTTCTACCCAATAGTATTCTCCATGGGGTGTAAGAAAAGGGGTATCGCTGAATCGGGCTTTATGCAGATCCTTAAGTTTTATCTCCTGGAGCCCCTGGCGGTCGGTGTCGCTCACATAGGCTATTCCCTGTTGGAAATCTATTCCGTAAAGGCAGATGATATGCCAACCGAAGGAGGCGTATTTCGGTCCGTATTTACCGCCGTATAAATAGGGCAGGTAACGCATATCCACCCGAAGAACCACGGGCAATCCCTGTTGTAACACTTGGACAACCCCTGACCAGGCGATCTCTTTACTACTGTTGTCTCCCACATTCCAGGGAATGCCGGTGGATTGAAAGAATACCTCCTTCATGGTAAGGCTACGCCCTCCAATAAAGGGGAAATCACCCTGCTGATAGAGAAAGCCCATGGCACCTCCCGCACCCACCACAGTGGCTTCATCTACTGGATAATCCAGATAGTTGAGGCAATTCATCAAGGCTGAGCTTTCACAATGGCCGCCTACTATCGGAGTGATCTGCGGTAAGATAATTCGATCAGGAAAACCCTCCTGATCCCAACTTTGAGAACAACCAAATAAGCTTAATGCAACTAATCCACAAAAAATCTTTTTCATATAATCTCCTAGTTAAGGACCTATGTCTGAAGGTCTTACAGACTGGTCCTTACTTTTTTAAAGAATAAACTCTCCCCTAGGGGGGAGGGTCATAAGAAAGGTTGGAAATATGGTAAATATTTCATTAAAATGGATCTATGAAAAATACTGTTGGGACTCGATTCATTTCATTGTTGGCATTGGTGCTGGTTTTAAGTTTTATAATTCTCAGCTTCCTCAATTATAGGAATGCCCGTCTTTCTCT
>JAQICO010000418.1 GCA_027858495.1 Spirochaetaceae bacterium | reverse complement strand
TTATAACAACGACACAGATGACGGACATCATATAACCAGTATGGTGGGGGCCTGGCTTTCTGTGGTCCAGGGATTTGGAGGTATGACTTTTAACGGGGATAGTTTATCCTTTTCTCCTTCCATCCCTGAGCAGTGGCAGGCCTATTCCTTTAAAATCCTATACCGTGGAGCCATGCTCAGGGTTTCCATAAAACATGGAAGCTGTGAGATTACCAATGAATCCCATGGTGATGTTGAATTTTCCTTAGGTGAGAAGAAATTTCTTCTTAAGGCAGGAAAAACTCTGAGAGAAATTTTGTAGGTAATTACAGACAATTAACTATCGAGAGTAAAGCCCTCATAAATTGTCTTGTTTAAATTGGCAATCCATCGATTGTAATTCTTATGGATTGTCATTCTTCTCATATTTTCATCTAGGTTTTTGCTTTCCAGATAATTAATGGAATAGCCGGATTGGTCATAGATTACTTCTATTCTTACCATAATAATCCCTTCGTTTTTTACATATTCTGCAGAGATTTTTCCCGGTGATTCATCATAAATCCTCCAGTTGTATTTAACCAAGGCGAGTTTGATGTTCTTTTCTAGAAGCTCTAAATCTGCAGTATTTGAAATGCTGTATCCATCAACGCTGGTTGAAAAAGGTGCGGAAGTGCAGGAGGCGAGTAAAATTCCTAATAATATAATATAGATAAGATTCTTTTTCAAAGTTAACTCCTTTTATTTATTGAGGGTGTATTTTTCAAAGATTGCCTTATTTAGATTGGCTATCCATCGGTTATAATTTGTATGGATAGTCATGTTATTTAAATCTACATCTAAATTCTGGCTTTCTAGATAACGGATAGAATAACCGGACTGGCCGTAAGGAATCTCTATTCTGGCAATGGTTGTGCCTCCATCCTTAACATACTCTGCCGATATGCTATTGGAAGTTTTTTCATAGATTCTCCAATTATAATGTATTAAAGATAATTTGATGCAATCTTGGAGAAGTTCCAAATCCACTGGACTTGAGATCGGATGACCATCCACCTCAACGGTGAAAGGTACCGCGCTAAATGGTGAGGGTCCTGTGTAACAGGATGCCATCAGTAGGATAAACATTACAATTAGAGCAAAGCTTTTTTTCATTATTAATAGAACCTCTTTGTATGATGAACCATAGTAACTTAAAACGAAGATGATGTCAAATAGCAAGATTTCGTTTTTTTAATTGCCAAATCCCCCTAAATCATGGATAATTATTTATTCTTCAATGGCTGGTGAATATGCAAATCAATAAATTTCTTTTTATAATAATGGGGGTCATGTTTATGGTCCCAACACTCTTATCTCAAACCCCCGACTGGGTTCAGAAAATCCCCTATGCCGACGATGCTTTTTTTGGAGTGGGTCATGATGGCAGCTATGACGGTGCCATGGAAAATGCCCGGCAGGATATTCTGATGCAGTTGAGCAGTCAGGTAAATGCGGTGATATCCATGGAGTATAACAGCTCTGCAGAGGAGGAACAGATCACCGAAAAACTGGAAAGCTACATCGGCTCTTCTTCTCTAAGAGCGGCTGAATTGGTGGACAGCTTTGAAGATCACGGCAATTACTGGGTGCTACTGAAATACTGCGATGAATGCGGTGACCTCTTTATCGAGAGTGCCCTGAACCGTTATGAGGGAGAACACTCCTACCAGAGTCAGGAAATCATGGAGTATATCCATCAGGGAACCCCTGCTGAAGCCGTTAAGGTGGAGCGAAGGCTGGATGATTTAAATCTGGAGAATTATCGATCCGAAGATATACAGGTGTCCATGTCTCAAGGACGAATTGTCATTCGGGTGGTGAACTTTTTACCCGACGACAGTCTGTTGACTCCCAATCAAGAGCGGGGCTTGAAAATCCTCAGTAAATCTCTCTTTGACGAGTTGGAACAGCTGAATTATCAAAGTGTGGAGATCGTCGGCCATGCCAACCCAACAGGAAGCGCCAACGAAGCGGCGGAGCTAGAGATGTTATCCATGGCCCGGGCACAAACCATGGCTGATTTTTTAGAAGAGGCCGGATTATTGGTTGATTCGATCAGCTGGAAGGGTGGTGATGAACTTCTTGGAGATACAGAAACTTCCCAAGGCAGAGGTAAAAACCGACGGGTGGATATATTTGTGAATTTTGATCAGGGGGTGGACCATGAATAGGTTTTTTCCACTCATATTTATAATGCTCCTTTGGGGCTGTGTAACCCCCGATGAATCTGTGGTTGAAGACATGGAGCCGGTGGAAGAACCCATCGATCAGCCAAGTTGGGCCCTGTTTCCGCCTCAGGAAGAGGGTTACTTCTTTGGTGTAGGATTCGACGAGGATCTCCAAGAGGCCAAACAGCGGGCCATGATCAATGTGGCTCAGCAGTTCAGCACCCAGGTCATCACCGTGCTGGAAGAATCCTACAGTGGTTCGGGCAGTGAAATGGAAGAGATTATTTCCTCGATGGATCGACAGCTCACCGACCAAATTATCAAGGGAGCAAAATTTGTAGATCAGTATCAGGATGATACATTACGCAATTGGATCTTGGTACAGGCCCCGCTGGATTGCATGCTGGATATAACAGAAAGCCTTCTTATCAGCTATTCCCTGGAAATTGAAAGTCTTGATTTGGTGGTGGAAAATCTCTTTGCAAAAATGGAAGGCCGGGTGAACAGGGCTTTAAACAAGGATGCATCCATCTCTTCGGAAGAATACCTGGAAGATGAATATATCTTAGTCAGGGCCGGCAGTTTTACCATGGGGTCGCCCGAAGGTGAAGAGGACCGAAAATACTATGAAGTAGAGCATGAAGTCTCCTTGACCAGGGATTTTTATATAGGTCGTTATGAGGTTACCCAGGGGCTTTGGGAAACCGTGATGAATATATCCATCGATGACTTTCTAACTCAACAGGCTGCAGGGGGGAAACAAGCGCCAAAGGATCCCCGTGGAACGGGACCCAATCATCCGGTCCATTCGGTCAGCTGGCTCGATGCCGTAGAATTCTGTAATCGGCTTAGCGAAATGAGAGGCCTTCCTCCCGCCTATAGCGGTTCCGGGGAGAATGTGGTCTGTGACTTCGATTCTCCGGGTTATCGTTTGCCCTCCGAGGCCGAGTGGGAATTTGCCGCCCGAGGCGGTCAGGTTAATCAGAGTTATTTTATATTCCCCGGGGCTAAAAATCCCTCCAGTATCGGCTGGACCATGGAAGACAATGAAATCTTCCGTCATGAGGTAGGATTAAAGGAACCCAATGAACTTGGGCTTTATGATATGAGCGGCAACGTTCAGGAATGGTGCTGGGATGTCTTTGAATTGACCTATTACCGTGAAAGTCCCGATACCGATCCCACGGGGCCAGATTCTGGGAATCTCAAGGTTCTTCGCGGCGGCTCCTTCTACGATACCGAGATGGCGGAATACCGTTCTGCCGCCCGGGCCAGTAATAATATGAGCCGACGATTGCCCTATACGGGGTTTAGACTGGTGCGGACTGCGGAGTGATTTGGTAATTATGCAATAGGAGTTTGACATATTTGCAATGCTATTGCATAATTGTAAATATGTGGATAGAACGTGAAATAAGAAAACATCTTGAAGAAGCCCTTTCTCTCTTTCCTATAGTAATGGTGGCAGGAGCACGGCAGGTTGGAAAGTCCAGTTTATTGCTTCGGCTGTTTCCCTATGCAGATTATGTGACCCTAGACGATCCGGAACTGGCAGCACAGGGGAACAATAATCCAAGAGAATTTTTGGAATCCTTAAACACACCGGCCATTATCGACGAAGCACAATACGCACCGGAATTATTCAGATATTTAAAAATTTTTGTGGATAAGGAAAAAACACCAGGCCAGTATATACTCACCGGTTCCCAACAATTCTCTCTTATGCAGCATTTATCGGAAAGCCTTGCCGGCCGCGGGGGGATTGTCTATTTATACTCTCTCTCAGCCCTGGAAATTTTACATGTTCTTCCACAAACACCCAGTGAAAAGTTGATTCTACAGGGCGGCTTCCCGGAAATATATGCCAATCCCTTGATGAAACCCTCTCTCTGGTTTCCCTCTTATATGGCTACTTATTTGGAGAGGGATGTGCGGAATATATTAAAGGTTAGCAGTCTGCGGGAATTCAATACATTTATGAGAGCCCTTGCCCTGCGAACCGGACAAATATTGTCACTTTCCGGTTTAGCTAGAGATATTGGAGTGGCGCCAAATACTATAAAGTCCTGGTTGTCGGTGTTGGAGACCTCTCAGCATATAACTCTTTTAAAACCCTATTTTAACAATCAAGGGAAACGTCTGGTGAAATCCCCTAAATTATACTTCAATGATTCTGGTTTGGCGGCCTATCTGATGGGTTTGAGATCCTGGGATGAGCTTAAACAATCACCCTTAGCTGGGGCAGTTTGGGAAACCTTTGTTTTCTCTCAGATTCTCAAACACTTTGCAAATAAGGGGGAATTGAATCCACCCCTATATTTCTGGAGAACCTCCAGCGGTGAAGAAATTGATTTTATATTGGAAAGAGCAGGACGGTTTACCGGTATCGAATGTAAATTCTCAGAGACGGCCCATAAAAAGGACCTTAGGGGATTTACTGCCTTTCGGAAATATTACGGGGAGGAATCCTTAGATAAATGCTATCTTGCCTGCAGGAATAAGCACAGGTATTCCCTGAACAGTCAGGTGGATGTGTGTAACTTTTTGGGTGATATGCCGGAGTTATAGGGTGTAACGGACTGCGTGGTAGATGAAATA
This sequence comes from Spirochaetaceae bacterium, assembly GCA_027858495.1. GTDB lineage: Bacteria > Spirochaetota > Spirochaetia > DSM-2461 > DSM-2461 > JAQICO01. Next base: position 9,665 of record JAQICO010000418.1, on the reverse strand, counting down.
AAGCGCATTTGTCAACTAAACGATTTAAACATTCTAAAATCATTTATCTTTAAAGAATTGGTGATTTATTATGTGTAGTTCAAAAACACACTTTTATGTGCTGATATTTCTTTCAGTATTCAATAGTATATACTCGCAAGATTATGTAGCCGTGGTGCCCTTTGGAGTTAATGATGAATATTCCACCGATGAACGGGCTTTTCGAGATATGTTTATGGTTGAGCTTGATAAAAGCGGGTTCCCTGTTGTTACCAGAGATTTTGCCGGTGTTTTAAATGAAGCCGGTTTTCAAAGAGCCAGCGGTTTAATCGATGAAAATATGATTGAGGATATAGGACAGGCCACCGGAGCGAAATTTGTGGCCTATGGTCAGTTTCAATATATATGGGGAAGCTATAATATCTCCTGCTCCTTGATAGAGGTTCGTACTGGAATATTATTTGGCAGTGTGAATGTCGGTTTCGAAGAAATATATCACATTGAGTTTTTCGGGAGATGTTAATGATAACCCGATGAATAATGACAATATTGTCAGTGAATTTATCGGAATTGAGTCTCTTGACTTAACTGCTGAAGAAATTGAAAGGTTAAGGACCGCTACAGCTATAAGATTTAAATGCCAAGGTAGAAACTCCTTTCGTTTTCAAATGATGACCTCTGAATTGCAGCAAGAGTATATTGATGTAATAAAAAACGGTGCTCGTGATAGGTTTGATGATTATTACGAAAATATCATGGGTATACATTTCGATTAAGGCCAGGGCGAATAAGAGAGGTAGAGATTCCTCTTCGACGTTTAGTTCAATCGCTTTCTTTAAGTTGGCCTTCCAATCGAAGAATACTTGGCCCTTTTATAGAGTTTAATAGAGAGGATATTGTTGGGTTTAGAATTGTATCAACTGGATCCGGCGGGCACTTTGAAATAGAAATCTTCGATTTTGAAATTATAGATTAGAGGTTTCTCTTTCTATCTTTTTCATAATACCCCATCCATCTTGCCAAAACACTAAAATCTCTTTAAACTTCGCACTTGTATATAAATATTTTTAGAGCATCATTAAAAAGATGGATTTGGGGCAGAATCAAGGCCGGCAGAAGCGCAAAAAGCGCAGTGTAGCAGAGCTACATGAGTATTTTTAGCATTCTACCAACGCAGAGTCTGGCTCAAAGGCGATTTTTGCTCTATCTCGAGGATGGAATCCACCCATGGACACCAAAGAACTGTATCACACTGCCTCACTGGCCCGATTAGAGCTGGACGAGAAGGAAGCGGAAAAATTAAGCCGGGAAGTCTCCCAGATGCTGGAGTACTTTAATCATATGTTAGAACTGGATGTCTCCAATCTGGAACCCACCACTCACGCTCTGATGAAAAATAACCGTCTGCGTCGCGATGTGGTGGCTGAACAGACCGTGGATCCCGATGAAATGCTGGAAAACGCTCCGGACCTGGAGGATCGCTTTGTGCTGATCCCCAACGTTCTTTAAAGGATAACCTGAAATGAATAAAGAATTAGAACTATGGAAGGGCGTGCTCTCCGACGGCACCAAGAAATCCAAACTGGAAAAATATATAAAAGGTTGGGAAGAGAAGATCGGTTCCTTCCTGGAAATAGACCTGAACCGGGGCGCCTACGATTCCAACGAATCAGGAGCTCTGGCAGGCATTCCCTTTGGCGTGAAGGACAACATCGCCGTAAAGGGTTTTAAACTGACCTGCGGCTCAAAAATGTTGCAGACCTTGGTTAGCCCTTACAGCGCCACCGTGGTAAGCCGTCTGCAGCAAGCAGGTGCCCAGGTGATCGGGAAAACCAATCTGGATGAATTCGGCATGGGTTCCTCCACCGATAATTCGGCCCTGCAGCAGACCAACAACCCCTGGGATACAGAACGGGTTGCCGGTGGTTCCAGCGGTGGAAGCGCCGCCTGTGTAGCCGCAGGACTGGTTCCTTTTGCATTGGGTACAGACACCGGTGGTTCAGTGCGTCAGCCTGCTTCCTTCTGCGGAATCTACGGCCTGAAACCTACCTACGGAGCGGCTTCCCGATACGGCCTCACCGCCTATGCCAGTTCCCTGGAAACTCCTGGTATTCTGGCCCGTACCGTGGCCACCACCAAGGATGTTTTTGATATAATAAAAGGAGAAGATGAACGAGATCAATCCTCCTTATCCTACGAAGCTGAGGGTGGCCAGGTGAAGACCATTGGCTACCTGAAAATAGAAGAGGGTGCCCTGAATGCCGATGTGGAAGCCTCCTATAAAAGTTCTATTAAAAGATTAGAAGACTTGGAATATACCCTGGTTGAGGTGGAATTGCCCACCATGGACTATGTGGTTCCCGCCTATTATACCATCGCCATGGCCGAAGCCAGTGCAAACCTGGCCCGGTTCAACGGAATCCGTTACGGATACGCCCCCTTTATGGCGGAGAATCCCAACGAATTGATGAAAAAATCCCGTCACGAAGGATTTGGCGACGAGGTGAAATTGAGAATCCTCCTGGGAACCTACGTATTACGTTCGGGCTTTCAGGATCAGTTTTATGTACGGTCTCAGAAAATCCGTACAGCCATAAGAAATGACTTCGAAAAATTGTTCACCAAGGTGGACAGCCTTGTAATGCCCATCTTCCCCACAGCGGCCTTCCATCACGGCAGTTCCGATTTGGATAGCTTTCAGCAGAAGGTTGCCGATAAATACACCTGTGTGGCCAATCTGGCCGGACTTCCCGCCTTGACTATTCCTTCCTCCGTGGAGAATGGCCTACCCGTGGGGGTGCAGCTCATGGCTCCCTACTTCGGTGAAGATCGGTTGTTTGAAATCGCCGTCAAGGCAGAAGAGAAATATCCCGCACCTCAGCCTGAGGACTTTGATCTGGAGTGGTTATCATAATGAGTAATAAATACGAAACCTTTATCGGCCTGGAAATCCATATTCACCTGGAAGCCAACACCAAGATGTTCTGCGGCTGCAAGGCCCAATACGGTGATGAACCCAATACCAATATATGTCCCGTTTGTATGGGATATCCCGGCGTTTTGCCCATGGTCAATGAAAAGGCCATGGAACTGGGATACAAAGTGGCCCGGGCGCTGAACTGTAAGTTGAGTAAAAACACCTTTTTTGAACGGAAGAATTATTTTTATCCCGATATGCCCAAGAATTACCAGATCTCTCAGTTTGAAGAGCCCGTGGGAGTGGACGGCTGGATGGACTTTGATACCCCCGAGGGCACCAAAAAAATCCGTATACACGACGTGCATCTGGAAGAAGATGCCGGTAAGATGATCCATGCGGGGGATATGTCTCTCTGTGATTACAACCGTGCGGGTTATCCACTTTTGGAGATCGTAACCGAGCCGGATATCAAAACCCCCGAAGATACCGAACTGTTCCTGAGAAATTTCCAGCGAATGGTCCGTTATATGGGCGTCAGTGACGGTAATATGGACGAAGGGTCCATGAAATGTGATGCCAATATCTCCATTAACCTGGTGGGCAAGGGCCTGGGAACCAAGGTGGAGCTTAAAAATATGAACTCCCCTCGCTTTGTTCGAAAGGGTCTCAGCTATGAAGAGGAACGACAGGCCGACATGCTGGATCAGGGCAAGGCTCTCACTCAGGAAACCCGTCTGTGGAATGAAAACCGTGACCAGACCGAGGTGATGCGTACCAAGGAAGAGGCCGAGGATTATCGTTATTTCCCCGAGCCCGACCTACCTATATTCCGTCCAGATCAGACTTTCTTTGACCTGGTAGAATCGGGATTGGTAGAGCTTCCTCTGACCCGGAAACATCGAATGATGGAGGAATATAAGCTTTCGGCCGACCAGGCGGAATATATCCATGACGATCTATATCTAGCCGACTACTTTGAAGAGGCTGTAAAACTGGGGGGCGACAGCGTACAGCTTTTTGCTTGGTTATCCTCCGATGTGAAGAAGCTGCTAAACCGAGAAAACCTTAGTCTACAGGACAGTCCTCTGACGGCTTCATGGCTCACCGAGCTGTTGGAGCTTATCAGCAGTGAGGCCATCAGCGGCAAGATAGCCAAAAAGGTGCTGGATTTTGTATTCAGCGACAAAAAATCCCCCAAGACTATAGTGGAAGAGAAGGGCATGAGCCAGGTCAGTGATCCTGCGGTATTAACCGCAGCGGTGGATAAAGTGATGGCTGCCAACCCCGATGTGGTTGAAGCTATTAAGGGTGGAGATAACAAACAGCGTGGTTTCCTTATGGGACAGCTGATGAAGGAGACCGGCGGTAAGGCCGCACCGGTGCCCCTGCAGAAGATTCTGGCTGAAAAGCTGGGTTAATTAATATTTAAATATGATTTAGAGCCCTGCCGAAACACTTGTCCGGATTAGGGTATAGGGAGACAAAAATGAGAGTATTAGCCAAGGATATAGGACAGTATGAAGGGAAGGAAATTTCCGTTTCCGGATGGATTCATAGAGTAAGGGAGCTGGGACAGATCAGCTTCCTCATCCTTCGGGATAGAACCGGTTTGATTCAGGTGGTCTGTGATGAAAAGGTTTCCGAAACCAATGAAACAGTGCTTACCATCATCGGTGAGGTTCAGGCCAATGAAAAGGCCCCCGGAGGATATGAGATTCACCTTAAAGAAAAGACCGTGCTGGCTGAAGCTGCATCGGATCTGCCCTTTCCTGTAAACCAGGATCCTGAAAAGATCGGCATCGAAGCTATTTTGGACAATCGTTCCATTTCCCTTCGAAACCCCAAAATCAAGGCCATTTTTACCCTTCAGTCCGACCTGATACGCTATTTTGGTGATTTTTATCGCCAGAACGGCTTTACCGAGATCAAGAGCAGTAAGCTCATCGGTCATGGAACCGAAGGGGGAACCAACGTGTTTGAAGTGGAATACTTCGATACCAAGGTCTTCCTGGCTCAATCTCCCCAGTTCTATAAACAGACCATGGTGTCCAGCGGTATGGAGCGGGTCTTTGAGATCAGCCACGCCTATCGTGCGGAGAAACATGAAACCGCTCGGCATATCAACGAATATGTTTCTATGGATGTGGAGATGGGATTCATCGAAAGTGAGATGGATCTGATTCAGATTCAAAAAGATTTGATGAAATATATGTTCACACAGATTAGAAAAAACAATCAGGCCGAGCTGGATGCCTGGGGTGCCACCACTCCCGATCCCGAGCTCTGTGATAAAATTCCGGTGATTTCCCACGATGAAGCTAAAAAGATTGTATCGGAAAGACTGGGTAAACGAGTCTTTGATATCAACCCCGAAGCAGAGAGAGAAATCTGCCAATGGGCCATGGAAGAGCATGGTATCGATTTGGTATTTATCAATGAATTCCCCCGAAAGAAGCGACCCTTCTACACCTATCCCAAGGGATTAAAAACCATGAGTTATGACCTGGTGTTCCGTGGATTGGAAATCACCACCGGCGGTCGGCGTATCAACCAATATAGAATGTTGCAGGAGACCCTTCCTAAATTCGGTATGACCGAAGAAGAATTGGGCGATTATATTAGTATCTTTAAATACGGCTGTCCTCCCCATGGTGGTTTTGCTATTGGGCTGGAAAGGTTGACTCAGAAGATTTTGGGGCTGAGTAATGTTAAGGAATGTAGTTTGTTTCCAAGGGATAGGAAGAGGATTACTCCGTAGTTTTTGAGTTTCTCGAGACCTTTTTGTTGCCGCGGATTGGGAAGGAGAAGGGAAGGACGAATTTAACAACGGATCAACAGGTATGGGAAGGGAAAGTGGGATTTGAGAGATAAAAGAGCAGCGCTGAGGGGGAGTGATCCTTTTGCGTTGTTCCATGGGAAGGCCTGTGAGTTTCTCAATGGTTTCTATATCTAGCCCAAGGGAAAATCCCTTACGCGCAGATTTTTCTTTCTCCAATATCGTTCACTGTTCTAGACCCTGTTCAAGTCCCTCCATCCGGGCACGTTTTTACAATTTATATATATCAGAAAATTTTTGATAAAGATACTTTATGAAACTATCGGCTGAGAGTGTTTCTCCAGTTACTCTTTGCAGTAAATTCGTTGGTGTATAAATAGAACCAACTGAATGTATTTTATCTTTAAGCCAATCTAAAATTGGTGACCAATTACCTTCTCTAATTGTACTATCCCATTCAGGAAGATCATCTTTTATTTTATCTAGAAATTGAGCACCATAAACATTACCCATAAGATACGTCGGAAAATAACCGAATGAACCTCCAGACCAGTGAATGTCCTGTAAGACACCGTCTTTATCCTTTTCTGGTTCAATACCCAGAAGTTTTTTGGATTCACATCGCCATAGGTCAGGTATATCTTTCACCTTTATTGAGCCTTCAATTAATAACTTCTCTAATCGATACCTTAATATTATATGCAGACCGTAAGTTACTTCATCAGCTTCAATTCTAATAAATGAAGGTTCTACACAATTAAGAGCTTTATAAATTGTTTTAGCGTCACGATTACCTACCATTTCTGGAAAAAGTTCTTTTAGATCAGAGTATAAATACTCTATTGCAGGTAAACTTTTCCCTACAAAATTTTCCCAAAACCTAGATTGAGATTCGTGAATTCCAAGTGAAACTCCACCGCCTAAAAGTGTAGCTCTAATATTATCATTACTCCCAAGTTCATAGAGAGCATGCCCCGCCTCGTGTATTACACCATAAAGATTTGCCTTAAAATCATCTTTATGATATCGGGTTGTAATTCGTACATCATCAGGACCAAGATCAATAGTAAAAGGATGTGGGGCCTCATCACAACGGCCTCTATCTTTCGAATAGTTCATGACTTTTAGAAGTCTGTTTGTTAGTTCTTTTTGATTATCGATTGGGGTTTCCGTTGATAAAAAGCTATTATCAAATTTCTCTGCAGTTGAGATTTTTTTGACAAGATCGGAAATTGAATCACCTATAGGATTAAATAGAGCATCAACTTTTTTAACAGTCATACCCTCTTCGTATATATCTAGGAGATTATCGTAAGGATGATCACATGTACCAAGATACTCACTATCTTTTTTTGCATAATCAACAATCTTTTCAAGTGTAGATTCAAAAATAGAAAAATTATCTTTTTCTCGGCTTTCTACCCATATAGAATGTGCTTTTGATAGAAACATCGATTTTTCTACAACATAGTCATGTGGAAAGGAGTTTGCTTCTTTCCAACTACGCTCACTTAGTCTCTTTACACTCTTCTCTTCATCAGATTCTAGCTTCTCATCTTTCAATTTATCTACTAATTCACCCAGAGATTTTTCTGTGGCTTTTTTATGGACGAAACCACTTATGAAGCCCATCTGTTCTGATCTCCATTGAACAGCATCACTAGGCATAAGACACTCCTGATCCCATGCTAAAAGTGATTGAATAGATCCTAGTAAATTTATCTCTTTATCTTTTTCTAATATTTTATTTATTACTTCATTTTCGCTTATCATAACGACATCCTTTAAATTATTATTAATGGATGTAGTATATAATCTAATTTTAAAATAAGGAATATTAAAATATAATTAATCTTCACCCTCAACATTAAAATCTCTTAAGATATAATTCCTATGTTGGCCATAGATTGATAATTTATCAGGACCAATTCCAGGAGCAAACTCCATTCTATGAAATTTATCTGTGGTGCCTACAAAATCATTATCAAGATACCAATATAGTATCAATCTGGCATACGATGCCGTAACTTATGATAAAATGGTTGAATTTTATATCATTGATAACTGGAAAGGTTACCGACCTCCGGGAGACCAGGGCACTCTAAAAGGATCTGTAGTGGTCGATGGTGATACATACGATAATTACACCAGTCTGAGAGAGGATAAACCCTCTGTTCATCCAGATGGTACTTCAACCTTTACTCAATATTGGAGTGTCCGACAGGGCAGGATGGGGAGCAAAGAACCACAGGAACAATTGATGTTGCAGCTCATTTTCAGGCTTGGTCCGGCTTGGATATGGCGTTTGGCGACACTATACGGGAAGTGTCGTTTTGCATAGAAGTTATGAAGGAAACAGTAACGGTGCCGGATATGCTAATGTTTCGCAATTAAGTTTTAATACAGAATAATTGAAGTATTAACATAATCCAAGGGAGTAGAATAAATAACCACTTTGAGTACAATATAGACGGTAATAATATGGCAAGCTTTCTAAATATTTTTATGACATCCTTTATCATCGCCTTTTCAGGAGCCATGATGCCGGGTCCTCTACTCTCTGTCGCCATTGGTGAGGCGGGACGGCGGGGTTGGCAGACAGGGCCCCTGTTGATTGCTGGTCATTCCATTCTGGAACTCGCCTTGGTCACTGCCCTGTTTCTTGGATTAGCCCCTCTACTCAGCAGCTCCCTCTTTTTTACTATTGTAGCCCTTGGCGGAGCATCCTTTTTACTCTGCATGGCCTGGGGAATGTTTCGAGATCTTCCCCGCTTATCTTTGGATTCGGTGGAATCAAAAACCGGAGGGAAACTTCTTCTGAAAGGTATTTTAATGAGCCTGGCAAATCCCTACTGGTCAATCTGGTGGGCTACTACAGGAATCACATTGATGATAAGCGCCAAAACTAGGGGATTAGCAGGTATTGCTTTCTTTTATGTGGGCCATATAACTGCAGATCTTTTATGGTATACCTTCATAACCCTGTCCATTGCCCGGGGAAAGCAATTTCTTAAGGATCGTTATTACCGAATCCTTATAGGTCTTTGTGCTACCTTTTTGGTTGGGTATAGCATTTACCTTATTTATAAAGGAATTGAATCTTTATAATTTACTGGAAGTCTGCAATGTAACTTCTATGAAATACTGTAATTATATTCCGGTGTCGACAGTACAGACCCTCCACCTGTTAGGGCAAAGAGAGCCTGTCCCATTTTAGTCGGGCGATTAAATGTTAATCCAGTACGGGACCTAGCCCAACCGTCATCTTGCCTTTAAAGTATCTCTCACGAATACCAGGAGCTTCTTTTAAAAAGGCTTCTGCTCCTACTCTTTTTATGCGGCAGAGATTATACACCTTAAAATTATGGGGAAGACGATCAGCCATATCCCGAGCTGGCTGAAGCATTGTACATGGAAATTCATCACAATCAGAACAGAAATTCAAACCCTTTTTCTGAACACATTCAAGGGTTGCACAAGCATCATGTACGGTACAGCCATTCTGCTCCCGACAGCCTTTACATTTCATCTCTTCGACTGTTTTACCCAAAGCTTTGGCCATGATCTCCCAAACATCGGTTCGATTATTATCGACATGCATTTCACAATTCACACAATCCAAACCACATGGAGAAATATCATTTAAAATCATAGGATTATTCTATCCCACTTAAGAAGAGATGGACAGTACCACCTTCTTGGTACGGGTGGCCATGGAAACGTATATAAATATTGATCAAATATAACTTTTCAGGAATAAACCAGTCTTTTAGATGAGAGAATGCTCTTTCTATAACGGTTCTATGATTAGCGGAAAGGTAATCTTCAAAAATATCTTGTAAATTATAGGATATTTCTGAAAGTATCTGTAACCTAAAGAAGGCGTAGAACAATTATGTTGACGCCTCGGCGTTAAATATAGGAGAAAATTGAAATGAAAGCAGCTGTTTGTAGTAAAAAAAATATTGAATTTATTAAAAGTTTTGGGAT
>JAQICO010000196.1 GCA_027858495.1 Spirochaetaceae bacterium | reverse complement strand
CTCCCAAACACTGGGGTTTGTGGTTTTTGCTGATTCTACCCCTTCTTGGAGGATATTTTATCTATGCTAAATATCACAAAAGCCCAATACACCGAAAGACTCAAAGATTAATTAGACTTGGAAAACGCATGGGCTGGGGGAATCCCGGGGAGATAGGCTGGCTACAGTGGTATGACAATGTAGAGGATAAAATGCCCAGCTGTCCAGAAATGACAGCAATGCTGCCCATCATTCTGAAATTACGTTATGACACTGAAGAAACTACCCTGGAAGAACAACGAGCTTTTTTACATTTTGCGCATTTTTTAAAAAATAAATTACACAAAAGTTAAATTATTAGGCCTTTTTAGTTTATATTCTATTTACCATATAAAGCTGACTCATTTAATCATATATTTTTCGGTTGAAAGCTTGATTTTTATTAAAGAAAATGAAACAATTCACCTGCTTGATTTAAAAAATGATCTCTGGAGGTTATCATGATAATCCTAACCCTAAATTGCGGAAGTTCCTCGGCTAAATACCAGGTATTTCATTGGGAAGATAAAGAAGTATTGGGTGTGGGCCTTGTTGAACGCATCGGTCAGGAAGAATCCAATCTGGAACACCAGGCTAAGGGAAAGGATGAATGGACCCAACAAAAAAGCTGCCCCAATCATAAAGTGGCCATTCAATGGATCATCGATACCATTTTACACGAAAAAGTAGGCTGCATTAAGGATATTTCCGAGATCAAAGCAGTGGGACACCGGGTGGTCCACGGTGGAGAGAAATTAACTCAATCCATCATAGTAGATGAAAATATCATGAAAACCTTTGAGGATCTCTATGATTTAGCCCCTCTGCATAATCCGGCCAATGTAACAGGAATCAAGGCGGCCCAGCAGGTTCTTCCCAAGGTTCCCCATTGTGCCATCATGGATACAGCCTGGCATCAAACCATGCCTGCCAACAGTTTTATGTACGCTCTGCCCTACCAATGGTATAAGGAGAACAACGTTCGTCGCTACGGCTTCCATGGAACATCCTATATGTATACCAGTAAAAGGGCTGCTGTACTGTTGGGCAAAAAACCCTCGGAAACCAATGTTATCATCGCACATATAGGCAACGGAGCCTCGATTTGTGCCGTTAAAGAAGGCTGCAGCTACGATACCAGCATGGGTATGACTCCACTGGAGGGATTGATAATGGGAACCCGCTGCGGCGATGTTGACCCCGCCATTATTCCTTATATGATGGGGCAGACAGGTTCCACAGCCAAAGAAATTGACAGCATTCTTAATAAAAAGAGCGGAATCCTGGGCATTACAGAAAAATATCAAGACCGTAGAGATGTCCATGCCGGATATAAAGCAGGGGATCAACGCTGTACCCTGGCCCTGGAGATGGAAACCTACCGTATTCGAAAGTACATCGGGGCCTACTCCGCCGCTCTGGGCCGGGTAGACGCCATAGTCTTTACAGCCGGAGTTGGCGAAATGAATTCTGTATATAGAGAAAAGACTCTGGAAAACCTGGAGAATATGGGTATCAAACTGGATAAAGAAAAAAATGCTGCCAGTATCACCCGTAATGCGGAGACCTGTATCAGCGCTGATGATTCCCCCATCAAGGTATTTGTAATCCCCACCGATGAAGAGCTGGTTATGACCGAAGACACCTATTCCCTGGTAATGGGCAGCTACGATATACATACCCAATATACCTATAATTTTGAAGCCAAGGATTATGTAAATAAAGCACGAGCCGCAGCATTACCGGGCAATTTGAAGAAAAATCCAGCCTTGGAAAAGGTGATTGTTAAGGGCTGAATCCACGGGGGGACATTGTACTATCAACAATTATAATGTGAGCCGTCGCAAAAAGGTGTGTTAGCCGAAAAGCCGCAGGTACAAATTTTTACTTCCTGTTCGGTCTCAATGGTCATTTTATGGGGCTCACAACCGGTCCCTGGATGAGATCCATCGCAGTAAGGCGGAGTAGACGTATTTTTACAGGTGCAATAATGCTTTTCTCCGGGAGTCTCCTGAATTACCAAGGGTTCTTTTTTTTCGCTCATATATATCCTCCACTTTAAATAATAAAACAGAAGTCCTGAAAAAGCTATTTCTTTATAGTAAGCGTCGGGGTAAGCGTCGATAAAATCATGCTGGGAAAAACTAACCAGCTGGAGTAATCTGAAGCCCCTGTAGGCTCAACGCCTCGGGAACCAGTAAATTCCCCTGACGTTTCGCCCGGTTAAGCATTTTAAGCGAAGAAATACAGCTTTTAAGATTACCCGTGACCGCACCGCCGGTATATGTGATCGTTGTATGGCCGTCGTATCCATAGGCCAGACGAATTTCTCCACCAAAATCCCCTGTTACTGAATCCATTTTAAAATCTGAGAAGGAAATTATCTCCAGATAGGGATTCTGATACAGCTGTTCTTCACTCAGGCTGCCGGGCAGAACAGAAAAACAACTATACTTGCCTGTTGCCGGCTGTTTCAGATAATAAGAATGTTTTACATCCCCATGAAAGGCTTTAACCTCTCCATCCATTATTAATTCCTGCTGTTTAATCCACAAACCGTCGGAGTCGAAGGGAATATTATCTGGAGCGTTGTATAGTCGGTTCAAACCAATCAAACTAACACCATCCCCCTCTGTGGTATTTTTTATAAGAGATTCTCCAATATTGCTTTGATGGATCTTTTTATATACCGCCTCACTGGAACAAGCAAAAATCCAATAGTTAAAAAAACCAGCTATGGCTTCTTCTCTCAGGATAATCTGAGGTTGAACCATGGAGGCTAACGGAACCGCCAATGCTCTGTCCTTTGTATAGGCCAACTGATTCTTAACCCAATTTGCCAACTCTTCCGGTTCAAAATCCGAGAAACTGAATTCCCCATGAAGTTCAGATTCTTCCCCCTGAGCATTTTTTGCTTGGGTTACTAGATCCACCAAACCGCGGTTACCGTTATATTGAGCCTCTAGTCCCTTGGAATTACTTAAGGATTGTCGAATTTCACTGAGATAGAGTTCCATGGAATTGATGTTGCAGTCCTCGGTATCCTGCTGCAACACACCCTCCGCCAGATTTTGTGCCCACTGGGCTAATCCATGGCGCTGGAAGGCCGACTTCTCCTGCAGCTGATGATGCTTGTGGGGATCCATCAATGGATACCAGGGGTTCATGGTGGATAGGCAGGATTGATAAAGAAAATCCAGTTTATCCAGAATTTCATGATCTGTAAAATGAGGGTCTAATTGTCCTGTAGCATTTCCCCGGAGACTATGATCTTCATTATCCCTATAAAGGGTGACAATGACATCCTGAGTATCTATATCACGGGAAAGATCCAGCTGGTGCCCCACAAAAAAAAGTTCATGGGAATGTTCTTCTCTTATTAAAATTTTCCAATGCTCATAACCTTGCTGCTGCAGTAGCTTTTTTAAACGTTGTAACATCAGCCTAACCTCATTTTGCATTTTAGATAGGGTCCCCCGGAGGAAACCTTTACGTACTCTTTATATCCCTTGCCACAGGCGCCGCTGCCCTCAAGTTTAAGATCCTTTGATACCATGGAAATGCTGTTGAGTACCCGGGGCAAAAAGCCCGTCATCATCACCGGAGCTACTAAGCGGCCGGTCAATGCACCGTCTTTTATTTCGTGCGCATAGAGTGCGGCTATTTGAATCCCCCAGTTTTTTGGATCCTCCATGCCGCTGAAATAACTGTCTATAAGGTAGCCTTCTTTAATGGATTTCAACATCTCATCAAAGGAATCCTCCCCCGGAGCAAACCAGGTATTGGTCATACGTCCGTAGGCCTTTCTTTTATAAGACTCCCGCCTGCCGTTACCGGTGGCATTAAAACCCAGAGCCTTTAAAGATAGTTCATCGCCCATATATCCCTTTAGGATTCCTTCTTTTATGATGGTTAGATCGCCACCGATATTACCCTCATCGTCAAAGGAATAGGAGGACATATGATACTGTCCCTTGGCGCCATCGTGCATTTCCACCTTGGAAGAGGCTACCGATTTATCCAGGTAATCTCCCGCCAAGGCCCTGCCCTTCATCACCGTGTCGCTTTCCACACCATGGCCAAAGGCTTCATGGGCTAGAATCCCCGCCACCGATGGGCTTAGCAATACTTCATATTCCCCGGGCTTGATAGTCCCCGCATCAAGCAGAGGTTCGGCCAGCTTTGCCATTTTTTCCAATGCCCCGGGAAATTGTGTTAACAGCTCCGAACCGCAAAGCCCCGAAAAGGACTTGAGCAGCTGGCGGGTTTGTTCTCCCCGGCGGAATTGAGGAATGATGTAGCCCTCACTCCAGAGATAGCCCTGGGCAAGGTCCCGGTTATTGGAAATAAATATCTTTTGAACTTCCACCGCCTGATAACGGAGTTGTACAACCACTGCATGGGGCAGTGTTTTTAATGCCTCTTCTTTGAGCCTCTGAAGCTCCTTCATAACGACAGCACTATCTTCTTTTAGAGGGTTCTGTTCCACCTGTGAAAACCAACTGTCATTGCAGGGTTTATCTTCCAAAGAGCCATAGACCCGGGAGCCCTCACTGGGCCTGCGTTGCCATATATCCATGATTTGCTGGGCCAGTTCATTGGCTTCCTTTGGGTAGAGATTGAAAGAATATTCCCAGATGGATCCCTCATGCTGAATGCGGCAGACCACTCCCCGGTCGACCCAGGGGCTTTCAGAGATGGTTGCGCTTTGATTGTCCACCGAATAATTTAGCCCATGACTATCACTGGCCAAAAGGGATATATAATCCACCTGTTTTGATAATATACGCTGAACGCCCTTAAGCAGGGGATGGAGATTTTGTAAAAAGGATGATGCTTCTATTGTTTCCATAGATATATTATACACCTTGGGGAGGCAATAAAAAATAAAAAATTATTGGAAGGTGAAATCTTTTAAAGCCCGGGGAGCCATCTCATCATTACATTTTGTGATAGTAAACCAACTAATCCCATCCCCGAAGTCTTTGAACTGTTGAAATATCTTCTCTTCATAGAACGGACCGGAATCTATGCTGAAAAGATTCCCAAGGATATAAAAACTGCAAGGGATATGGAATTCTTTCTGCTGGATCAGGGAGCACAGGAAAATTTTCGCCGGTATTTTTATGCCATGCCGAAGCCTTGGCAAATAAAACTGATGAATGTTCTCCGAGAGCATGATTCAGAACTGGTTGATGTTCTGGTATAGAACGAATTCATCGCCAAACAGGCCAAAACAGCCCTCCCGAAATGGGCTACGAAAACACAAAAAGCTTCGAGTCTCGCTTTTAATCACCGCCGATTCAAAATCATTGGAGACTCTATTCTGTTATCTAAAAAATCCCAAATCCTGTGAATTGGAAAAAACTGGCTGTATGAACCACCGTAAGGACTTCAATCAGAGAATCATTAACAATGTGGTATATAATTCGATAATGGCCTTCGATGATTTCTCGTATAGATTCATCGGAGTATTCAGGGACGACCCTACCGGAATAGGGATACTTACAGATATGAGCTTCATAGGCAAGGATTTTTTCAACTTGCAAATAAGCATAATACTTGGAGTCTCGGGCAATATAATCCTGGATATCCTTTAGAGAGAGGAAGACATCATCTGTCCAGACTAGTTTCATTTATTTAAGCCGAGTTCTTTTCTTATTTCTTCGGTGGTTCTGACCCTTCCGGCTTTGGCATCAGCCAGGCCTTGATCGATTTTCTTTCGAACATAGATGCTGTACATCAGATCTTCCCAACCGGTCTCTTCGGGGAGTTTCTCAATAATCTGATCGGCTTGATTTCTCAATTCACTTCTTGTCATTACGACCTCTTTTTTATTATAACATAGAATCAATGTATATATCTATTCTTTTATACGGCTCCAAAACTTATGTCGGCTGTACTGCAGGATAAATTCATTAACTGATATCGTATAAGGTTGGTTCTTATATGAATTTCAGCGTGCTAAATTTCATATAAGAACCGAAGATTTAGGTTTATTTCGCTGTTAATGCGCAGCATTAATTGCGTAATAAACCGCGGGGCGCCTGTTGAGTTTAAGCACCTGCAATTTAACATCTGCCAGCTGAATCATTACCGACCAGCCTCGGCAATACCCATCAGGGGTAACCATTAAGGGGATTTTTTTCTCCCCGATACATTATTCCAACTCCCAAAACGTCCCCGAACACCACCCCATAATGAAATAGGTAAATTATTCCAAGCCCAGACAATCGATGACGATCATCATAGCCTGCACCATCATGATCGTCATCGTTCATATTATAGGGATGTAAATCATCCACGCCAATCATTGCATTTTCTAAAGCTGGAACATAGGGACGGTATTCCACCCCATCGATAGTCAGACTTACAGCTTCAGCATCAAGAGTTCCAGCCCCCTCAGAAGCGCTTCAACGCCCATTATAGCAACTTTCCCCGAGGCAATATCATCATAATTCATGCTTTCTGAATACAAAACAGCTCCTTCATCGGCTACGATTATACCCGAAGGAAGGAAACTCTCTACTTCTTTTTAGAAGCTTTCCGGTTGGCTTCATAGCGCGCCTTGTTCCCTCAATAGTTCTATTTCTTCTTGTAAATTTCCCGTCGGTGCCCAATTTCTAAAACCAGGACAATCAGTTCTCCATTCTCAAAGGTACAGATAACCCGGTAATCTCCCACACGATACCGCCAAAGATCAGCCAAATTCCCCTTGAGGTATTTACCGACTGACTTAGGATCTGGTTTCACAGTGTCTCGGAGATATTTCAAGATACGTTTTGCCGTGGGTTTATCTAGTTTGCGAAGCTGTTTTTCAGCATTGGTAGAAAGCTTAATCTTCCAGGCCATATTCTTCAATGAGGGAGTCTAAGCTAACGGTGCCTTGTTTGCCCATTCTAATTTCTTCAAGGGTTTTTTCTGCAAGATAAGCGTCTTCTATATCGTCCAAATGCAGTTCTAAAGCTTCACGGACATAATAGGTTTTTGTTCGGCCGGTTTCCTTGGCGAGTCGAGCAAGACGTTCTTCTATATCAGCAGACATTCTTACTGCTATCATAATGGCCTCCTCTGATGTAAAAACATCTTTGTATTACAAGTATATCATTAAATGACGCAGAGTCCAAGGGAAAGCTGGCGCCTCCCCAAACAGGCCAACCTGCTCCCCCCCGGAAGCGGCTACGAAAACACCCGAGGCTTTATTCTGTTATCTGAATTATCACCACCAAACCCGGCGACACGATCTTTTAATGTTCAGGAGCCGATATTGGTTATGAGAGTAAAAGGCAGATACATCAAAAAGGACGTGCCTTTATTTTTTGATATACCTGCCTTTTACTCTATAACATGGTTTTTCGGCTCCTAATCTTTTGTCAGCATAGTAGTGCAGGATAAATATATTCCCGGATATCGCATAAGCCCCGGGAGGTTAGGTTTATTGCGCAGTTAATGCGCAGCATTAATTTCGTAATAAACCGCGGGTCACCTGATTTTCCCGGACGTTTTGCCCCCAAGCTGGCCAAAGTTGTTACCAAGCCATGAAAAAGAGTATTTGCGATGTCAGTAATTTCGAAAAACTGGTCATGGAGGTCGTTACGGCGGAAAAATAATAAGATTAAAAAATCCCCGATTAGGTTGCATAGCCGAGCAACAACCGAAGGTTGTGACCAGGCCCGTTAAACGGGGATTTTTATTCATTTAATTTTTCCAAATTACCGTCGTAGGAATTTGAACAGTCCGGTTGCATGGCCGAGCAATAACCCGCAGGGTTATGACCAGGCTATAATGTGGAAATCCTGGTCAAATCGGTGGAAAACGCTGCTGATTTAATTCGGCAATAATTGCGACAGGAATTTGGGAAGGGACACTTAAATTGACAAAACGATTGAAGGCAATCGAAGGATTCTCCCCAACAGATCAAAAAAAAGTCCACCAAAACCTGGATCTAATCCTCCAAGGAATCAAAAACAAATAAATTGTAACATCATCCATTGACACCCTATTAAATAGGGCGTAACTTTTCAGTAAAGGCCTTAATTGAACATATTAAAACAGATTTAAGGAGAGAATCATGAGTGAAGATACTGAAGTTTTTGATAGCATTATGACCGGATTAAATCAGGCTCTAGCCCATACGCAAGGCAAGCTCCCCAATGTACGAAGAAGAAAGGTTTCTATATCCCCATTACCCAAATACGAACCAACCGATATAAAAAAAATCAGAGAGGAACAAAATCTTTCACAATTGATATTTGCCGAGGCTCTGGGAGTTTCTATCAAAACAATAGAAGCTTGGGAGGCCGGAAGAAATAAACCACAAGGTCCGGCACTAAGAATGCTACAGTTATTACAGAAGGATACTCATTTTCTGGAAGAGCATCAGATCGTTTGCATCTGAGGTATTGGAAGTAATCCCAAGCTGGCGCCTCCCCAAAAAGCCCAACTCAATCCCCCCGGAAGCGGCTACGAAAACCTGTCCACCGCCGATTCAAAAACACCCGAGGCTTTATTCTGTTATCTGAAATATTGCCACCAAACCCGGCGGCACGTTCTTTAAAACCCAGGAGCCGATATTGGTTATGAGAGTAAAAGGCAGGCACATCAAAAAGGACGTCCCTTTATTTTTTGATATACCTGCCTTTTACTCTTTACCCTGATTCTTTC
>JAQICO010000360.1 GCA_027858495.1 Spirochaetaceae bacterium | reverse complement strand
ATGTATCTCACCCATATTTAAAGAGCTTAAAGCCCAAGAAAGATACAATCTTATCAGTGTTAGGGTTAAATAACCAATAACTATTATATTTGCAATACTCATATTACACTCCTTGGGGTATCTAATTATAAATAATAAAACCCTGCAAATGCAGGGTTTTTAATCAGGCTTGGGTTATTATAGAGCAGCTACTGCTTCTTTAAATTTTCCATGGGAAAGGGCTGCCTTGCACTGTTTGCAAGTTTTTACCTTCTTACCGTCGAATTCCTGTTCATAAATAACCTTAATTCCGCTTCTTTTACAAAGTGGACAAGTACCGCGGCCGCTGAATTCATATTCACTCATTCCCACGCCTCTATGTGCTTTGGACATAGCAACTCCTTCCTTCATCAATGATAACGTGGGAACAACTATAGGCTCAAGATAAAAAAAAGTCAAGGCTGAGCTCTGCTCTTTCCTTATGTCTTATGGATTAAAGGAAATTGAGCCAGCCGTTTGTATATGGCTCCCTTCTGAGTCAACTGGGATTGATAGATACTCAGGCTTTTTACGGTACCCTCCAGCGGATGAATAATAAAATCATTTGGAGAATAAACCTGTAGTTTTTTTGATATCGTTGAGTGTGATAATCTACAAAGAGTAATATGGGGCAGGTACTTTTTTCTCTCCACTTTAAAATTCTCATCTATTAGCCTTTCAGAGAATTTTCGGTGTATTTTTTTGCAGTTATCTTTCCCCGGGCCGATTTCTTCAAATATAACCCTTGGATAACCCTTGCCTGGAAACTGTCCTAGGCCAGCAGTGGTAAAGTTAAAGCACTCTGTATTGGCAGACTTTTCCAACAAATAGGAAACAATTTCTGCTTCACGTGGGGTTATATCACCTAAAAATTGCAGGGTAATATGATAGTTTTCGAGGGGTATCAATCTGGCATTGGGAAAGCTGAATAAAAAATCCATTCTTTCTTGATATAACAGTGAAGCCAATTGGTAAGATATATCTAAGGATGTAAATATTCGCAAAAGGTCCTTCCTCAACTTTTCCGTGATAAATCTGCGATAAAATCAAAAAAACTTTCAGCTTCACCATGGGGACATGGTTTGGAATAGAGAAATCCCTGAATATAATGACAGCCCTGCTGGCCTAGCATTATTCGGTCCACCTCTTCTTCCACTCCTTCGGCTACCACTTCCAGATCAAGAGAATGAGCAATATTTATAATAGCTGTGACAAGTTTCCTATCCTTATCATTGTTTCGAATATTGCTTATAAACATACGGTCTATTTTTAATATATCCAAGGGAAAACTGCTTAGATAACCCAAATTGGAATATCCCGTTCCAAAATCATCTATGGCAATCTTTAGGCCCAGATCTCTAAGTTGGTACATTCTTTCGATAATTCGTTGAGAGTCCATCATCAATGAACTTTCCGTTAATTCTAAAACCAAATATTGAGGGGGAATCTCATATTGTTCAATTACTTCCTTAAGGTGGGGAATCAAGTCGTCTCTTTCAAATTGATGAACCGATAAATTTACCGATAGAGTGAAATCTCTATGACCCATATCCAGCCACTGTCTTAGCTGTCTACAGGATTCCTGTAATACCCATTTGCCAATCTGTACGATAAATCCGTTTTCCTCGGCCAGGGGAATGAATTGTCCGGGAGATATATAGCCTTCATCTGCATCGTTCCAACGGATAAGTGCTTCAAATCCATGGAGTAATCCTGTGGACAAATCTATCTGTGCCTGATAGAAAAGTTCGAAGTAATCATTTTCCAAGGCATTTTTCATACGTTGGGTCATGGCGGTCTGTAAAAGAAGTTCCCTATCCATATCCTGTGTGTAGTATACTCGACCGTTTTTTCCTTGATCCTTTGCCTTGGCTAAAGCAACATCGGCCTTGCGGACCAGGGTATTGATATCGTCATTTTTATCATCATGGTTCCAATGGGCAATGCCTATGCTCAGGGTAATGAAAAAATCCTCATTGTTTATATTAAAGGGATCTACAAAGGCTCCGAATAGTTTATTACAAATGATCTCCAACTGATCTACCTGCTTTAAATCCTCCACCAGAATGACAAACTCATCGCTGGTATATCGGAAAAGTCGGTCACTTTTTCTCATAGTCTTTTTGATGCGTTGGGAGAAACGATAGAGGATCTGGTCACCCGATTGTTGCCCCAGGGTTTCGTTGAGCCGTCGGAAATTATCCATATCCAGATAGATAACCGCCAATAGGCGATCTTCTCGTCTGGCTTGGGCCATTTTGTTTTCCAGCATGTTTTGAAAACTTATACGGTTGGGCAGCTGGGTCAATTGGTCGATAAAGGTCAATTGGTTCAGCTGCAGATTCTGATCCTCAATCTGTTTCTTACTGGTTAATAATGCGCGAGTTGTCTTATTATTTTCCCTATGCAGTTTTTCTAAGACGTCCATGCTACGGGTAAAACGAGTAATCAAAAGAACACCCTGGAATAGTACCATTAAAAACATGAAATGAGATGAAAAGGGGCCTATGCTGATTATATGGTTGAAATACAATACATCCAGCAGAGATGAGGCCACTACCAAAATCATCAACAGCAGCATAATAACAGCCCATTCCTTTTTGTCCTTCACTGCATTTATCATTAAAAGAAAACAATATAGGGCGACTATTATTAAAAATGCTTGGTATATTGGCAGAATAAGGGTCACCAATCTTATGGGTAAAACCACGGAGATCAATGCATAAGCCATAGAGGGAAGAGTAATGGGAAGCCAGGGGATTTTGGGGTGATGATCAGGAAAAAGTGAGGTAATAAAGAAGTAAAACACAATGACTAAAATAGTAAGATTAACATATTCCAGGCGTAATAGGGTTTCTATCCATTGGTCTGAGAAAAGCTTATCCAGCATGGATGTTTCAGTAAGCTGGCCCCGAAGGGCCATCATGAAACAAAATAGACTGAACCAAAGGGATGACCTCTCTTGGCGGCGCTGCAGGTAAAGAAATAGATAAAGAAGTCCAACGGCGAAAAATGCACCGACATAAATTAGATCTCTGTATAATAATTTCTGAAATTTTAATTTCATTTGATTTCTGCTTCCCAGCTCAATCAAGGGAAAACTACCGTCATTATGATTATAATTGGAGTATTGGATAAGAATGGTTAACTCTCTTCCATGAGTTTCAAAGGGATTAAGATCTCTTTGAATCCCCATGGTTCCTTGATCCCTAAGATTGGCCAATTGTCCTGATTCACCTAAAAATTGGCCATTAGCCCAAATCTTAAAGGCCAACTGGGTTTCCTTCATTCTCAAATGAAGTTGAGGATATTCTTGGGGCAGCTGAATCTTTAACAAAAAGCTGCCGTATCCAAAGGGCTCTAAATTGTTTTGCCGTCGGTTTAGACCCATATCATAATACTGAGAAACCTTAGGGATATTCTCCAGCTGTACATACTGCTGGGGAATATGACTTAGAGGGACATACTGTTGTGGAAAATGACACCACTGTCCTCCCAGTGTAATGATCTGTTCTTGCAGTTCAACTCCCTCAAGGCTTAAGATTCCTTTATTGGCCTCTAGAAAGCTATTTTTTACGTTACAGGAAAAGATAAGACAGATGAAAAAGGCGGGTAAAAATATTTTTAAATTATGTTTTTGCATTGAGCTTTCTCCGCTTATTGCTCTTGGTCTTTTTGCCGATCTTTGGATTTTCTAAAAAGACGAAAACCACCAAAACCGCCAAGAATGGCTAAATAAAATCCCAAGTCATAAATAAAACCAATGTTATGTGTCTCATAAATGGAGCGTTGAGGGTTAAAAAAGCTGATGATTAGTGAGACTGGAGCAATCCAGCCATGCCAGATGCCCCAAAAAAACCCCGCTTCATTTTGAGAGTTATTTGTTCCATCACCGGGAACACAGGATAGAAATAGTAAAATTACTAGAAAAATCAAAGGGAATTTAAGCCGCATTTTTTACCTCCATTTATCATTAG
The DNA here is from genome assembly GCA_027858495.1 of Spirochaetaceae bacterium. Lineage (GTDB taxonomy): Bacteria > Spirochaetota > Spirochaetia > DSM-2461 > DSM-2461 > JAQICO01. Next base: position 25 of record JAQICO010000360.1, on the reverse strand, counting down.
TTATAATTAATAATATCTTTAACTA
>JAQICO010000333.1 GCA_027858495.1 Spirochaetaceae bacterium | reverse complement strand
TCCCTGGAACGGTTTATCCTCATCCTTTTATCATATTGATGGATCTGAATTATAATGTTTTGCTGGAATGGGGCGGAAAACCGGATAAACCTTATTTTACCCGGTATATTTATCAGGAAGATCTACCATCGTCTTGACTGAATCCACCGGCGGGACGGGTACAGTTCGAACCCTTTGGGATGGCGTTGTTTCTATGCCCGGTTCTGCCCCGGCAGCAACAACCACTGGAACGCTGATCATGGGCGGCTTTTACGGTTATGTGGACGACTATATGTCCGATGGCTGGAATATCTTTTGGGCGGTAACCGATGCAAATGAAGTATACCTTAACCGTATGAAAAGAACCGATAGCGGAAGTGCTTTGACCTACCAATACGGAACCAGCACCCTGCTGACCACCTTGGAAATATCCTATGATATAACAGCCCTGGCTTCAAAGATGAAGGTTACACCCTCCCTGGGGTTTAAGTACGTCTTTGAAGAAGAAGACTATGGAGGTACTGTGACCAGTGATGGAATAATTAAAATAGGATTGAGTACGAAATTATAGAAGACCAGGGGGCGGGTAACCTTTCTAGGTCATTAAATAAATATCACTGCCCATGGTTAACCTAAATTGCCGCCTATTCGATTATAAAGATATTGAGGTTCCCAAGGAAAGGCTTCCCCTAGAATCATTCGCTTAGGTCTTCTTTGCTCCTTGAATCCCATGGTCTTCAGTAACTCAGTTGCCGGGATATTTTTTTGTGGGAATACCACCCTTGTACTGCGGGATATTTTTACTTTAAGAAGTTCTATGCCTGCCTCTTTATTGTTTGCAACGATTAGCCCTTCTCCCAGGCTGGGGATATAAAATCCCTGAATCCCTTCTCTATCTCTGTAAACCAATGCAGCCTCCAAATAAGGCAGCAGCAGGGCGTTTCTTGTCTCTCCTGAAAACTTCCTATCTAGTGTTAATATCTCTTGGGTATCTTCTCTTTTAAAGGAAGAGATCGATGAATTGAAGGATTTATTCCCAATGGTTTCTCCCTGATAGTCAATGTAGTCTTCCTGGTCGATGAAGCCGAATTTTTTATATAGGGGATATCCCATTTCTGTTGCAATTAATGAAATGGAGTTGGTTCCTTTTTTTTGAAGATCGTTACATATATGACTTAACAACCCATAACCTAAGCCTCGGCCTCTATTTTCCGGTCTTACAATCAAATGTGCCAGCCATGCGGTTTCTCCTAATAGAATCCCACAGCCTATGGCTTGGGGCTTACTGGCTATATCATATTTTATTGGGAAACAAAGGGGACTCTGAATGTAGAATTGAAAGGCTTGGTTTATGTCTGACCACCCTTCTGGCTGTAAAGATTCTATATATGGTAAATCCTCTTGAGTTATTGATTTAATCACTTTAATATTCCTCTATCCTGACAAATCTATTTGAATCTTAAAATCCCTTGATAATAAGCAATAATATATTGGTAATCTCATTTTTTAAAGAGAAATGGAATAATTCCATTTGGTTCTGTTCAATGATTTCTTTGGCATTTTCTTCGGGGTCTGCAAGGTTAATAAAACCAATGAGAATACCGTATACCCAGATTAAAAATCGTGGCCCTTGGTTTTGGGGAATTAGGGGGAAATACTTCTCAAGTAGGGTTCCCCCAAGGATAATATTTTCCAATAACTGGGATTTAAAGATTTTTAAATTTCCCACAGATACGTTTTTTTCTATGATACTGTTTAATAGAGGGATTATCTTTAAAAAGCTTGGATTATTAAGTAATACTTTTACCAGTATTTCTGTAAGATTTTCTGGAGTGTTCTTATTTATGCGCTCTTCTATTTCAAATGTCAGATTATCGAAAAGTTGTTGAAAATAGGTTCCCGCCAGTTTTAAAAACAGCTCTTCTTTGGTGGGGTAATAATTGAATACTGTGCCCTTAGCAACTCCGGATTCTTTGGCAATACGGGCCATGGTGATGGCGGCATAGTCCTCTTGTTCAAAAAGCCTGTGGGCATTTTGAAGTATGAATATTGCCTTTTCTTCTTTTTCCCTGTCACTACAGGCCCGCATTTTCTTATGCACTCTTCAAGGTTCCTTTTTTCTTTATATTACCATAGGTCCATTTGAAGGCAAAATGAATTGCCATAGCTCGTGGCAATGTTCTAGCGGCAAAACCCATAATTTGATTGCTCAATCCATCGGTGACCACTCTTCGTTTTCCCAGCTTCTTAAGAGAAGTCATTACAACCTGTTCAGGTCTTCTTGCCCCTTTAATACTGTTATAATCTGCAACTTTTTGGAACTCCGTTGAAGTAGCTCCCGGAAGTACGGTGATAACATCAATTTTTGTCTTCTTCAGCTCATAGTGAAGAGCTTCTCCAATATATTGATCAAACACCTTGGTGGCAGAATAGGTAATGCCCAGGGGACTTGGTTGGTTGGCCGCTATGGAACTTAAAAATATAATGGCTCCCTTGTTGCGTTCTTTCATTCCCCTTAGGTAATGCCTTGTCAGTATAACCGGGGCAAGACAGTTCAACAATATCATGGTTTCTTCTTTTTTTTCTTCTATTTCCGTAAAGTAACCGCTAGTACCAAATCCGGCATTGTTCACCAGTAGATCCACCGATTGATTTTGTGTCAGAGATAGAAGTTTTTCTAAAAAATCTTTCT
>JAQICO010000313.1 GCA_027858495.1 Spirochaetaceae bacterium | reverse complement strand
GTTCTAAATGGACGTCCTGTCCTTTTGCTCTTCGCCGGCTCAGAGCCGAACCTCCGGTTCAAGTCCCTTAGTTACATAAATTGCGATTAACTCAAAGTCTCTGTTCGATTTCTTATATTTTATTAATATACCGGAAGGCCAGGGACTTGCCTTACAGTCACAAACATCCTGTTTGTTCCTTCCAGGCCGCCTTCAGTTCTAAAAGGACGTCCTGTCCTTTTGCTCTTCGCCGGCTCAGAGCCGAACTTTCGGTTCAAGTCCCCTAATTTATATCGATTGGAGTAGTAGGTAATATTCTGTGAAGTTTGATTTATTTTTAAAGATACTACGGAAGGCCAGGGACTTGAACCCTGAAGGGATTTGACTCCCCGCCGGATTTCGAATCCGGTCACTTACCAATTAGTGTAACCTTCCCTTTATATTTAATAGTTTCTAAGGATAATGCGGTCTATAGGAATCTGTCTATGATTATTTTAATTAATATTTACCCTTTTTATCCAATGAAGTATTATAAATAGATTATGAAATACTTTCCTGCATTATTTATTTTATGGATAGCTTTATCCTGTAGTACCGTTGATTCTTCTACTGATAATTCTGTTTCCGATGTTAAATTAACTCAACCGTTCCATGAAGAAAGAACAGATCCTTCTGGAGAAATAGAAGAACCTGTTCCATCGCCCGAAGAAGTGGTTCAGAATCAGCAAGGTGATGAGTCTTCCATGGAAGATGAGAAAAACTCTCTTAATCAAAATAACCAAGGGGAGTATGAAGAATATCACCAAAATCCTGATGAATTATACACCCAGGAAAATCAGTCTGAAATGGCTCAAGGTTTCACAGTCACTTCTTTTAACACAAACAATGATTTGGAAAATCCATGGTTAAATTTTATTGTTTTGATTGATCCTGGCCACGGAGGTATGGACAGCGGTGCGATAAATGGCGGAATAACCGAGAAATTTCTTAATGGTGAAGTGGCTTACTACCTAGGTGAATCTCTTGCAAAACAGGGATTTCAGGTGATCTTTACAAGAAATTCTCGGGATATGGATACCACCATGGGGTTGCAGGAAAGGGTTAATCTTATCGAAAGAATTAATCCCGACATTATTCTCAGTGTTCACCACAATTCCAATCCCAGTAATCAACCCCTTGGATATAGCCTTTATTGGAGTTCTTACCGGCCTTGGTTAGATCAAACAGATATTTTTGTAAAAAGGGCAGGTATTCTATATCCTTGGGTCAGAGAGGAAATTAGAAATAATATCACCTATGTTTATTATCAAGATAATACAGGGTTGCATGAGATAAACGGGGATAATAGTTATAGTATTGAGGACCATAGTCCTATAACCATTGCACTTGAGAGTTATGAACTTGCTTTGTTTATTAATAAACATTTACATGATTTAGATTTTATATCTGCTCAGAATATGTCAGGTAAAAATGAACCAATTATAGATATGGAAAACCGAGTCTTAAGATTAAATAAACATATTGCTGTTTTGGTTGAATGCGGATTTATGAGTAATCAGGTGGAGCTTCAATCACTAATTATTCCTACCAATCAACAGGCGATGGCCGAATCTATTGCCGCAGGTTTGATGGAATATTTAATTTTTAGAGATGTTGAATGATTATTCTTTGTCAAGACTCGATAAAATATTAAGAATATCTTTGCAAGCTTTCAAAATATAAATTATGATATTAATAAGTAATTCAGGAGGAAATGAATGAAAGCTAATGCAGATTTTCCCACAATGAACTCAAAGGATCCGGACGGAAAAAATGAGTTGGGGATATCCTATCGTGTACTATTAGTAGATGATTCAATGTTTGTGAGAAAACAGCTCAATCAGATATTAACCTCAGAGGGTTTTGAAATAGTTGGAGAAGCGGAAAATGGTTTAGATGGGGTTGAAAGATTTAAGGAGCTACATCCTGCGGTTGACTTGGTAACCATGGATATAACCATGCCCAAGATGGATGGTATTACAGCACTAGAAAAGATTATGGAATTTGATAAAGATGCTAAGGTTATAATGGTGAGTGCATTAGGCAAGGAAGATCTTGTAAAAAAAGCCCTTATCACAGGAGCTAAAAATTATATTGTAAAACCTCTTGCTCGTAAAAAAGTACTGGAACGATTAGTTCAAGTACTTAAAGGATAAAAATTATTCAATAATTGTGGGAATCCCCATGGAGACAAATAAATCCTTCAGTTCATTCATATAGGAAGTGCTGGGGGATTTTTTATTTTTATAGAGAGGGTCCAGGGTATTGCCCGAACGGAAAGCCGTGAGTCTTAACTGTTCCACCCCTTGAAGCATTTC
>JAQICO010000324.1 GCA_027858495.1 Spirochaetaceae bacterium | reverse complement strand
GCCTGGGACCTTTTAGAGGAGCACCATGTAGATATGATTCTTACCGGTCAGGAACTGGAAGATGGTACCGCTGAAAAATTCCTTGATAAATTGGCTCTTTCTCCTCACCAGAATATTCCGGTGATTATTATCACCTCCAATGATGATATGAAAACCAGAGACATTTATTTTAAAAAGGGCGTTGTGGATTTCATTCCCAAGGCCTCCTTTACCCCGGCCAGGCTTCGTCAGCATGTGGATTATTTCGGCCAGCAGGATAAGATGATCGCAGCTATTCAGAAGATGGAGATCGCGATTTTGGATGATAGTAATTTAAGTATTAATGTAATTACCTCCATCCTGAAAATACATGATATAAAAAATGTGGATAGTTTTACCGCTCCCGGTGATTTGCTAAATGCGGAAAAGGATTACGATATTTATTTTGTGGATATCATGCTTCCCGGAGTCTCTGGCGAGGGCATTGTTGTTGAATTGCGCCGGCGCTTTCCTTTGTCGGTAATTATCGTTGTCTCTTCCTTGGACAAATACAATACCATTGTACATGTCTTAGAATCCGGAGCCGATGACTACATCATAAAACCCTTTGATGCACGGCTTCTCATGGCTCGGATAAAGAGTAATGTGCGTCATTTCCTTGCCATGGGAGAGCTAAAACAACAGAGTTACGAATTAAAAAAAATGGCCATCACCGACAGCTTAACCGGAGCAAGGAACCATCGTTACCTCTTTAATCGCCTTGATGCTGAGATAGCCCATTCCGAACGCCATGAACGTCATCTTAGTGTTTTGCTACTGGATATAGATTTTTTTAAATCGGTCAATGATACCTACGGTCATCCCATGGGGGATGTGGTTCTAAAACAACTGGCTAAACTGTTTTTGGATAACTGCCGTAAGCATGATATTTTTGGCCGCTATGGCGGAGAAGAGTTTATGCTCATCATGCCTGATACCGATATTTCAGGGGCTTACAGCTTTAGTGAACGTATACGTGAAGGGTTTCAGAAAATGAAGATAAAGGGAATTGAAAGAGAGATCACCTTTAGTGCCGGTTTAGCGGAGTGGAAGGGAGAGACCAATGAAGGTCTACTAAAAAAGGCAGATCAGCTACTCTATAAGGCCAAGGATGCTGGACGGAATCAGATCTGCCAAGGATAGAATTCTGAGAGTCGATAATCTCCGTTAATGATAAAGTTGTTTTCAGTATGGATCGCTACACCGGGAAAACATAACTTGTAATTAATAATGTCTCTGTCTCTCTCTGTTTTTTGGGGGCCTATAGGAAGTAACAGGTCTGGGCCGTTTTGTTTATGGTTTAACAGGATCTTCTTACCCTTCCATGAATTCATCATTTCTTTCCAGCTGGGCACATCTTCCAACTGACCCTCCTTAGAAAAGGTGATTCTATCTTCCAACCATGAGAGACGTAGGCTGTCCCATTGAATCATCAATAGACTGGCGGATTGTGGAAAAGCTCTCTGGTACCAACATCGATGGGGACTAAAGCGTTTACATATCCAGGGTTGTTCCGCTTTCCCATGTAGTTTACAGCCCTGGCCGCCTGGCTTAAGGTTGGTACATGGGCGGTGTAAATAGAGTGTCCATGTACCGTCATCCTTTAAGCCCCAAAGTACATGGTTATAATCTGCCAAAGACATTATTTTTATCCAGTCCTGACGGTTTATAACTTTCATATTCAATAGAGGAAGGTGGGTGCAGCACCAGCTTGCTTTACAGAGACTGCAAGGGGAATCTTCCCAATTTTTGGAAATTACTCCTTTATCTGAAATGTTCCCCTTGGCTACATCTGTCATAGATTAGTTTTGTTCAACGGCTTTCATTGACAGCCCTATTCGTCGGCGTTTAATATCCACCTCCATCACCTTTACTTGAACATTTTGATTAACCTTCACCACATCGGCAGGATCCTGAACAAAACGGTCGGCCAGCTGACTGATATGTACAAGCCCATCCTGATGGACTCCTATATCTACAAAGGCGCCAAAGGCGGTCACATTGGTGACTTTGCCGGGTAAAATCATTCCTTCTTCCAGATCGTCCATTTCATGGACGGCCTCGCTGAATTGAAATAATTCAAAGGCCTCCCTAGGGTCCCGACCGGGTTTTTCAAGCTCTATGATAATGTCCTTCAGCGTGGGTAGACCAACGGTTTCGCTTACATAGTTTTGAATCTCTATTCTTTTTCTTAGTTCCGCTTGATCCATCAGTGTAGGAATATTACTACCCAAGTCTTGGGCCATCTGTTTCACCACAGGGTAAGATTCCGGGTGAACTGCGCTGCTGTCCAGGGGATTTGATGCTCCTGAGATGCGTAGGAATCCAGCCGACTGTTCGAATACCTTAGGACCTAGTCCGCTTACCTTTTTAAGTTCTACGCGGCTTTTAAAGGGGCCTGTTTTTTGGCGATGCAGGCAGATCGCACCGGCTATTCGAGGGCTGATTCCCGAAACATGGCTCAGCAGCTGCTTACTGGCTGTATTGAGTTCTACTCCCACGGCGTTCACGCAGGACCGCACCACATCGTCCAGACTTTGAGACAGGGCTTTTTGATCTACATCATGCTGGTATTGACCTACTCCGATGGATTGGGCATCTATCTTTACCAATTCAGCCAGGGGATCCATCAATCTACGTCCGATGGATACAGCACCGCGTACTGTAATATCCTGGTTGGGGAATTCGTCCCGGGCAGCTTGAGAGGCTGAATAGATGGAGGCGCCGCTTTCATTGACCATAATCACCGGTAAATCCATGGATTTCAGGCCCTTACGTAGAAATTCTTCGGTTTCTCGACCCCCGGTACCATTACCCACGGCCAGGGCTTCGATGCGGTATTCCCTGCATAGTTTCAGTAGAAGTGCCGCACTTTCTGCTTCTTGGGATTTCGGTGGAAGGGGATAGATTACACCATGATGCAGCAATTCTCCCTGATTTCCCAGGCAAACCAGTTTGCATCCGGTTCGCAAACCCGGATCTAAGGCAAGGATTCTTTTTTGTCCCAGAGGAGAAGCCATCAACAGTTCTCTAACATTATCGGCAAAAACCTTTATGGCTTCATGGTCTGCCCTTTCCTTTAGGGTTTTTTGATATTCCGTTTCCAGAGAAGTGGAGGTTAGGCGTTTGTAACCCTCCTGCAGGGCCAATAAAACCTGCTCTGCCGCGGAATTGGATGAAGGACTGTTCTTTCCTAAAACCTGCTGTTGAAGCCAAAATACAGCCTCTTCTTCGTCTGGTAAAAAATGATGGCTCAAATAACCCTCATTGCTGCCTCTAAGTATGGCTAATATTCTATGGGATGGTGCCCTATGTGCCATTTCAGACCATTCAAAATAATCTCTATAACGTTGAGCCTGGGGATCGTCTTTTTTTCCTCGGGCAGCTTTGCTGGACATTAGACCTTTTTCTGTAAATATTTTTCTAAGTCCCTGTCGGAGTTGGGCATTTTCGTTGAAATGTTCCGCTAAAATATCCCTGGCTCCGGCCAGGGCATCTTCTTTCTCTTTTATCTTTGCTTCCACATTTAGAAAATCTTCGGCCTGTTTCTCTAATGCTTTTGAGGATAAACCAGGCTGCTGACCTTGTGATAGTGGTTTCTCCCAGAGCGCACCGTTGGCTTGGTTAAGCAGCCATTGGGCCAGGGGTTCGAGACCGGCTTCCCGGGCGATGGTGCCTCTGGTACGTTTTTTTGGCCGGTAGGGCAGGTAGATGTCTTCCAGTTCATTGAGGGTTGAAGCTTTCTTTATGGCCATACTCAATTCTTGGGTAATCAGCTGGCGTTCCTCCAGGGATTTAATAATTGCCTGACGGCGTTTATCCAGCTCCTGCAACCTGGAGTAGCTGTCACGGATAGTGATTATCTGTACTTCGTCCAGACTTCCGGTTACCTCTTTTCGATACCGGGCAATAAAGGCGATGGTGCTGCCTTCTTCAAGCAATTGGATAACGGCTTCAATCGCCTTGGGTTTTAATCGGGTTTCCTTTGAAATAAGGGAGATAATTTCTTGATTCATGAGAGGGATTATAGTCTTCCAATGACCATTCCGCCAGCCCTAAAAATTAGAAAGGAATATAATATCCCCATCCAAGGATTGAACAAGGCAATTTTATGGCATGTGCTTCTCTTCTCTTGTGAATATTCCATTCTAACGGTAAATTATCTTCATGCGATCTCTTATGTGTTTTTTTATAGGAACAATAATTTCAATATCTGGCAGTCTCAATGCTCAGAGCTTTAGAGTCAACGAATATACCATTGAATCCGTTCAGATCCCTCGTGCCTTTAATGGGTACCGTATTCTTTTTATTTCAGATCTGCATATCAACAGTCTGCGCAGGGAAAGTTATTTTAAGGCGGCTGTTCAGCAGGCCATGGATCTTCAACCCGACATTATTCTGTTGGGTGGTGATTATGTGGATGGCAACACCGATGATATTATCTACGCTTTGGGGCTGCTGGATCCATGGCAGGATATTCCGGTGATCTTTGTTTTGGGAAATCACGATAACTGGAGCAACCGGACATTGGTGGTTCCCACATTGCAGAATAAGGGATTTGTCTTTCTGGAGAATGATCAATACACTTTGCAAAGGGATGGGGAATCCATAATTATCGCTGGTCTTGCAGATTATTACAGCGATAGCATTGATGTTAATGCTACTTTGGATCAAGTCCAGTCGGAGGATTTTTGTATACTAATTTCCCATAGCCCAGAACCCTATGTCTGGATGAGCCGTGATAACCGGATGGATTTGATGCTCTCCGGTCATACACATGGCGGCCAGATTACTCTTTTTGGATTATGGGCCCCCGTCCTGCCTCTGGAAGATCAGCGCTATTGGAGGGGCAGTTATTACAATGATCTAAACCGTTTAATCATCAGTAACGGCATTGGTTTTTACAATGTGGGAATCAGAGTTTTTGCACGTCCCTCTATGGAGCTGATTGAGCTTAAATCTCTATAATAAAAAATCCACAGCTAGGTCAGCCGATTTTTAAAAGTTTCTCAAAATCAATGGTAGGCTGAGGTTTCCCAAAATAAAAACCCTGTGCGATATCGCATCCCATCTGTTTTAGGTAATCACTTTGTTCTTTGGTTTCCACCCCTTCAATGACTATTCTAAAGCCCAATGCATGGCCCATGGTGATGATGGATTTTATTATAATCCAGTCAACCTTTTTGGTTTTGCTTCCAGGAAGAAAGGATTTATCAATTTTTAACTCATTCAGTGGCAGTTCTTTTAATAGAGATAGGGAGGAGTAACCCGTTCCAAAATCATCCAGGGAAATTTGCACTCCCATATCTTTTAGCGTATGTAATATTTTTTTAGTATGCTCAAAATCGCTTATGGCTGTGGACTCTGTGATTTCAACACATAAAGATTCCGGAGCTAATTGGCTGATCTCCAAGGCGTTTTCTAAATCCGGTAGAAGTTTTCTTTTTAATATTTGTTCGGCGCTTATATTGATCGAAAGTGTTATGGAGGTTCCATATTGATTTTGCCATTGTTTTATCAAGTTGCATGCTTCATTTATTAGCCAGGTTCCCATGGGAATAATCAACCCGGTTTCCTCTGCCATGGGAATGAATTCCGAAGGAGGTATCCAACCAGCCTCTGCACTATACCAACGCATAAGTACTTCTCCACCAATCAATTTATTGGAATCTATCTGGTACTGAGGTTGTATAAAAAGTTGGAATTCCTTGTTCTTTTCGGCTTTTCTGAGGAGATTTTCCATGCTTACACGACCCTGAATGGTTTCATTCATGTTTTTTTCGAAGAGCTTCAGCTGGTTTTTTCCCGATTGTTTGGCCTTGTACATGGAAATGTCCGCATTTCGGATTAATTCATCTGAATTGGTGCCGTCTTTTGGGTATATGGCAATCCCCATACTACCGGTGATAAAAAAATCAAAACCCATTTCGTCTTTGTAAGGTTCTCGAAGTTCTTCCAGCACCCTTTCTCCGATCATTTTAGATTTAGAAATATTTTCGATGGGGCAGATGAAGACAAATTCATCTCCCCCAAACCGAGCAAAAAAGTCTTGCTCTCTTAGTAGAGTAGAAACTTTTCTTGAAACATATTTAAGCAGGCGATCTCCGGCATCATGACCGTAGCTGTCATTAATAAATTTAAACCGATCCAGGTCCAGCAGCATAACCGCTAGCTTTTCCGATTGTTTGTTGTAGATATGAGATTGAAGCTGCTCGCCGATCATTGCCCGGTTAGGTAAACCTGTAAGGGCGTCATAAAAGGCCATATATTTGATTTTTTCCTGGTGTCTATGCCTTTCTGATACATCGGAGACAGAGCCAATTATTCTCAGGGGGGTTCCATTTTTATCTAAAACGGCTTCGCCACTGGTATCAATCCAGATGTATTCATTGTCCCTTGTCTTCATTCGGAATTCCGCCCGCAGGGGAACTCCACGTTCAAGATGACTATGAATTTTTTCTTTCACTTTGACTACATCTTCTGGGTGTATCCGCGTATAAAAGGGAATGTGTTTTTGAGATTTTATTTCTTCTTCATTTATAAAACCAAGCATATTAATGGCCCGGACATTCCACTCCATTCTGTTAGAATCTAAATCCCATATCCAAATCCCATCGGTGGCATTTTGTGATACGATTTCCAGTTCTTCGGATAGGCATTTGGTTTTTTTTTCACGTACTACAACCTCGTTAATCAAGGTTTCTTTTTCCAAGTTAAAGGATAAAAGATCCATATAATTGGTAAACATGGAATAGCTGCTATAGGATTCAATTTCTTCTGAAGAGCCGGCCATTACAAAAACACCCCATTTTATACCATCTATGGAGATGGGAAGCATGGTTAAAAGATGATTTTTATCGGTAAATAAATTAAATAAATCCACCGGTGGAAATTCGGACTGATCGTAAATAGCTCCCTTTTTTAGAATATTCTTTTCTATAATTTTTGATGCACCAAAAACCCTATCGATTTCCAGCTGATCAGGTTTTTCCGGATTATTCCAATTAGCATAACAGCCTAAATGCATAAATGGGCCAAAGAGGGGCGTTAGACTTTCAATGGCCCCTGAGTGACCTAAAATAATAGATTTAACAGCCTCGTAATTATTTGCCAGCATTCCCTCTTCAAAATCTGCTCTCAGGTATTTCTCTTTTTTCTCATATACCTGAGGCTCCGATGCTTTTTTTTCCGAGGTTGATCCGCGGATAACCAGCCGGCAGGGGACTATCTTGGATTTTATTTTAAGAGGTTCCTTGGATTTAATTTTTTTTAGAATCCGTTGCACTGCATAGTTGGATATATTATCCAGATTTTGATCTATTGAGGTTAACTGGGGATGTTTAAGTCTGTTTAAAAAAATATTGTCAAATCCTACAATGGCCACATCTTCAGGAATTTTTATACCCTCCGACTGAATTCTTTCTTGAAATCCAATGGCGTTTAAATCTGTGCTGAATAATATGGCAGAACAGGGGTTTTGCCGCTTTAGAAACCCTTCGGCGGTTTCTATCCCTCCTTTAAAAAAGGTATCGTTAGTAATAAATATCCTGGATGAATTTCGTTCCATATTATGTTCTGTCAAATATTGCAGATAGGCTTCATAGCGGAGTCTAATATCGGAGATGCTTATATCTCCGGAGAACCCGATATCTCTATGGCCTATCTCCACTAAATGATCCATAGCCTGGAATATGCCGTCTTTATTGTCAATTTGTACAAAGTCTATATTCAGTGGAGAATAATCCGTTCCGATGGATATGATGGGAATATTTTTATCGATGATTTTTTGGGCTAATTGGTGACTGATTGCATCGATGATAACAATGATTCCATCGATGTTGTTTAATGCCAGAGGTATGCTGAACTCGTTGAAATTTCTGGTTTGCATGGTCAATAAGTCAAAATCAAGTTTCAAGGATAGTCGTCGAACATTATTTACCAGGCTTCCTAGATAATTCCCGCATAAAAACGGAGATATTAAAGCCAATCTAAACCGTTTAGCAGCTTTTTCTTTCATAATAAAGTATAAGGGTCTGACTCTTCATAACGCAAATATTTTTACTTCTTCCTGAAGCGTAACTCTACTCACGTCCTAATATAATGAGTAATATAGTCTAGGGAGAGGTTTATGAAGCGAAGTCAGGGAGTATTAAAGGATGTATTTGGTTATGACCAATTCAGACCCATGCAGGAAGAGATTATACAAAGCCTACTTAACCGTCAGGATTGTCTGGTTATTATGCCCACAGGGGGCGGAAAGTCCCTGTGTTATCAAATCCCTGCCATTCTGTTCCCAGGGCTTACCCTGGTTATCTCTCCACTGATTTCATTGATGCAAGATCAGGTACAGCAGTTACAAGCCCAGGGGGTAGCCGCCGAAGTGCTAAACAGCAGTTTAACTGCCAAGGAATATCGTCGGGTATTATCCCGAATTTATAATAATGAACTGGTTCTTCTGTATATGGCTCCGGAAACTCTTATGAAAGAGAATATACTGGAGGTGCTGAATCAGGTTCCCGTGGATTGCATCACCATCGACGAGGCTCATTGTATCTCCGAATGGGGTCACGATTTCCGTCCGGAATACCGTTCTATCGCTCAAGTTCGTCAACGTTTCCCCAAGGCGGTTTGTATTGCCCTGACCGCTACAGCAACAGAGCGGGTACAAGGGGATATTCAAAAAAATCTAAATCTTGAAGATCATAAAATATTTATTTCCAGTTTTGACAGAAAAAATTTGTTTCTTCAGGTGGAAGAGCGGCAGAAAGGGAATAACCAGTTGCTCAGCTTTATAGGTGATTTTCCTCAACTGTCCGGTATTATCTATTGCTTCAGCCGTAAAAGGGTGGATGAGCTAACCGCTCAATTACAAGGATTGGGATTTTCCGCTTTGGCCTATCATGCCGGCTTGGCCGATAAGCAGCGCCAAGAGAATCAGGAACTTTTTATCAGGGATGAAGTTCAGATTATGGTGGCCACAATCGCATTCGGTATGGGAATCAATAAACCCAATGTCCGCTATGTCATTCACCACGACCTTCCAAAAAATCTAGAGAGTTATTATCAGCAGATCGGACGTGCCGGCAGGGATGGTTTGGATGCCCACTGTCTTTTGCTGTATAAGGATGGAGACCGCAGTAAAATACGCTATTTTATCGATCAGATTCAAGATCCCCAGCAACAACGTGCGGCCTATGACCATTTGGAGCACATGATGGACTTTGCCGAGGCTCCCCATTGCCGGCGTATTCCCTTGTTAAGTTATTTTGGTGAACATTTTGAGCAGGACAATTGCGGAATGTGTGATAACTGCCAGGGGAAAAAAAGGCTACAGCAGGATATTACAGTGGAGGCTCAAAAGTTTCTTTCCTGCATCGTACGGACCGGTGAACTCTTTGGGGTAAACCATATTATCGATGTGCTGCGAGGGGCCAAAAATGAGAAGGTGCTGAGCAAGGAGCACCATAAACTTTCCACCTACGGTATTGGCAAGGATTTAAGTAAAAAACAGTGGGTCCTCCTTTCCAGACAATTTTTGCGGCAGGGACTGATTACTGCAGATGAAAAATACGGAAGTCTACTTCTTTCCGGTAATACCGGGGCATTATTCCGTGGAGAGATGAAGGTAATGGGCTACCTAATGCAGGATAAGCTTAAAACGAACACATCAAAGGCCAAGGATTATGGTGATATCGATTACAGTCGAGAAATCTTTGAACGCCTGCGTCAGGGACGTAGAGAATTAGCCATGGCTGAATCGGTACCACCTTATGTAATTTTTAGCGATAAAACTCTGGTAGAAATGGCCAGTAAAAAGCCCCGAAGTAGGGTCGATCTCTTGGCTATTTCCGGTGTTGGCCTAAAGAAACTTGAGAAATACGGTGAGACCTTTCTAAAGCTGATTCATGGAGAGGCTTATGACCCTAGCTCTTTGATAAAAAAGACCGAAGAAGAAAAGAGAAGTCGCAATCAGATTATTGCCGAGGAGTTTAATCAAGGTGCGGCTCCTGGCGAACTAATGGAGAAATATAACTTGAAAATGACCCGGCTGGTGGGTTATTTTGAGGGCTATATTCAAGAAGGCGGTACTATGGATAAGCAGAGAATTCGGGATTTATTAGGTCTGGAAGAAGAGGCGTTTAAAGCCATTGACGGATTCATTACTGAAAAGGGGTTGCATGGGCTATCAAATATCCCACAGGGATTGCCTCAACTTAAGGTAAATCGAAATCAGCAGAAGTTGCTGCAAATAATATATGGCTAATCCCTAAAAAAAACTTATATAAATTGGATTTCTAGGTTACAATTACATTGAAAATGAATCATTTTGAAACCGCCGCCCAATGGATAAATAAAGCCTCCAATATTTTAATTTTTACAGGGGCTGGTGTCAGCACCAATTGTGGTATCCCAGACTTCCGTGGCCCCAACGGATTATATCGCCATGCTCAAGAGCATTTTGGTCTTCCCTATGCAGAAGCCTTATTTGATATTAATTATTTTAAACAAAATCCAAGGGTATTTTTTGAATTTTCCAAAGAACTATTGGGGCTTCAACCTGAGCCCTCGTTGACCCATCGTTATCTTGCCGAATTAGAGGCACTGGATAAGGTGGAGCTGCTGGTGACTCAGAACGTCGACATGTTACATCATCAGGCCGGCTCTAACAGGGTCTTGGAATGTCATGGGACCTACCGCCATGGTCGCTGTCTTAACTGTGGTAAGGCCTTTGAATTAAAGGATTTTCAACCGGCCCTGGAGAAGGGCGAAATTCCCCGGTGCGGAGAGATCCAAGGAACACTTCGAGAGCAGGGAACAGGAAGTACTGCCTTGGCTTCTGGGGATATGGGGCCTGGGTGCGGCGGTGTTGTTAAACCGGAGATCGTTTTTTTTGGGGAAAATTTACCCAGGGAATTTTATCAGCTTCTGGAAAAACCGCCCCAGGGGGATCTTCTTCTGGTTTTAGGAAGCTCTCTATCGGTATTTCCTGCTGCATCCTTTGCTCTTGAGGCTACTTCTCGCATGAATTCAATCATCATCAATCTGGAACCCACCGATGAAGATTATCATTTTGAT
>JAQICO010000363.1 GCA_027858495.1 Spirochaetaceae bacterium | reverse complement strand
AATTATTATACATGGAACAGTGGAAAGCGGCACCATCTTTGAAAGTCATGGAAGAACCTTAGAAATAAGTGAACCCATCAGTGGAATTATTGTCTTTTTTGATCAAAATAATGGTAAAGTAAGCCATAAAAAATTAACCTAAGGAACAATTATGCTATCTTATTTAAACTATCCTAGCTGGCTACAGCCTGAAATCATTCCTGGCTTTTTTGTACGTTGGTATGGCCTGATGTATTTAGCAGCCTTTGCTGTAACCTATTTCCTCTTTAAACAGCAAGTAAAACAAAAAAAGATGGAGATCAGCGATGAAGAAGTATCGAATTACTTCTTCTGGGGTATTCTTGGACTAATGCTTGGGGCAAGACTTTTTGCCGTATTTATTTACAGTGATGATAGACTCTTTTACTTAACCCATCCCTGGAGAATTTTTTGGCCATTTATGAACGGTCAATTTGTTGGTCTACAGGGAATGTCCTATCACGGCGGCCTGGTTGGTGGAGCCACAGGATTGATTCTCTATTGTAGAAAACACAAACGCTCTGTATGGGAATGGGGTGATATGATCGCCATGGGAGCTCCTTTAGGTTATACCTTTGGAAGATTGGCAAACTTTATCAATGGAGAACTATATGGCCGGGTGAGTACCAGACCCTGGGCAATGATTTTCCCCCATGCTGAAAGATTCTCAACAGCCCAGGATTGGGTAAAAGAAGTGGCCGCGAAAATAGGTATGAATATTTCTTCAATGACAATGGTAAATTTGCCACGTCATCCATCTCAGCTTTATGAAGCATTATTCGAAGGACTCTTACTATGGCTCCTACTGTGGTTTCTTCTCCGCAAGCGGGATCACCATCGAGGAGCCGTAGTTTCTTTCTATCTAATTGGTTATGGCTTTTTCCGGTTTATAATCGAATATTTCAGAGAACCCGATGAAAACCTCGGCCATATTTTTTCCTGGGGCAAAGCTGCGGAAGATATATATCTTTTCCGTTCCGTTTTTAATTTTTCAATGGGTCAGCTACTTTGTTTTTTAATGATAGCTGCCGGTATTTTGATATTTTTTCTTACAAAAAAATGGCAGAATATAAACCAGCAAAACATTGAGCCCCCCCCCAAAAAGGTTCAGGAAAAAAAGGATATGAGAAAACTTCGTAAAAAGATCAAATAGCCCATAGTTAAGGCCGAAGTTTATAATATGAACTATCGGCCATTGTTATTTTTGTTTTTTACCTTTTTATATCCCCTGCATGCTGACGACATTCAGGTACCTGCAGGGGATTATCGGATAAATATCCCTGTTGGGTGGACCATCTATGATAAGGAAGATTTAAGTAATATATCTTATCTCTCTGACGATTTATCATGTATGTTACAGATTTCCTACTATTCTGGTGATCGCTTCAATAGTACAGATGAAATGTATGAGCAATTATTGGCAGAACTAAACCCTCAGGGAGAAATATCCCTTTTCCCCTATTTAGAATGGGATGCTTGGATGTCCGATATGGAATTTCAAATCTCAGGTCAACCCTATCGTGGCTGGTTTCTACTGCTTGACGGGTTAGAAATGGACTATCAAGTGATGGTCTTCACGACTTCAGTAGATTATGATGTTAATTTCCCCTGGATAATTTCCGCATTGGATGCATTTTCTCCAGGGGAAGATGCCAATCGACATCCAGGCCCTGTAAGCACGCTAATGGCCCAGGGAGAATCGGGTGTGGATCAGAGTACCCAGGTCATAGGAAACAACAGCTTTAGTTTTGTATTTCCATTATCACAAAAAAATATTTCCCAAGATCTTATTGAAAGAGAAGCCATTCTACTTCAGCAGTACGCAGTTAATGAACCTCTATTCCGATTGGCATGGGAGAGATATTATAATCTCATATATCGACAGAATTATTCTTTTCTCCAGGATCTATATCGATCCCTAGAGCCCATTAAAGACTTCTTAGGAGAAGAGAATTTTATTAAAGAGGTTCTTAAATGGCTTCAGGATTTTGAATATTCAAGCTCAAACACCTTCTCTGATCTTCTTAGTCCCATAACGGCTGCAGTGGAAGGTCGGGGAGATTGTGATTCCCTATCCTTGATATATTTAATGATACTGGACTATTTTGATATTCCAGGTGTATTAATTGTTTCAGAAGAATATAGTCATGCTATGGCGGCAGTAGAATATAACTTCCCAGGTGCATCTTTAAATTACAACGATAAAAAATATGTCGTTGCAGAATTGACCGATAAAGTAGAAATTGGACAAATCCCTTCATCCATGGCGGACTTAGATAAATGGCAAATCATATCCTTTGAATAACTTCTATGGTATAAAAAATCATACTATAAAAAAAATATAGGATTTTAACTGGCTTAGGGTCCTATAATAAGTACATATAGTACGTATTTAAAATGGTACAGAAATTGCGTATCTATATGTGGAGGATCATCATGAGTACCATTTATCAAGAGAAAGCAGCCAGTTGGAATTCTATTAAGGGTGAGTTATTAAGAAAATCCCTCCATTTGCTAATATCCTTTGTTCCCCTTCTGGCCTCAATCAATTTACGGTTAACACTCTATTTATTGTCTGGGGGAGTTCTATTTTTTACAATCCATGAATATCTTAGACTTTCCGGCATGGATAACCAATCAATACTATCAAAAATAACCGAACTTGCTTCCCGGGATCGAGATCGGGGACATATCGTTCTGGGACCAATAACCCTGGGGCTTGGTGCAATACTGGCTCTTCTTTTTTATCCAAACCCTGCGGCGTCAATAGCTATTTATGCTTTAGCATTTGGCGACGGATTAGCAAGTTTGAGCGGAAAGTTATTTGGTAGAACTCCATTAATCTTTATTCCATACAAGAGCCTAGAAGGTTCTCTCACTTGTTTTCTGAGCGTCTTTATAGCTTCCTTTGCTGTTACCCGTGGACAGTGGTTAAATTCTTTAATATTAGCAATCAGTGCAACCGTTTTAGAAGCACTCCCTATAAGGGACTTAGATAATGTAGTTATTCCCCTTGGGGTCGGTTTGATTGCTCTATTACTGGGAGTATGATTAAG
>JAQICO010000092.1 GCA_027858495.1 Spirochaetaceae bacterium | reverse complement strand
GGGTGGTATGTTCGCAGAATTATAATAAATTCCAAAACTCCATTCATGGTAGGTATGATAATTATAATTTACACCATGTTCGTTGAGGATTTCTATCATATCCCTAACCCAACGATCGCCACCACGCTGTTCTTCAAAGCTGTCACGAATGGCTCCAAACTCTCCAAGGTAAAGGGGTATTTGCCGGGTTTCTCCATAACTCAGATAATTTTGCAGTTCCATTTCAAGGTAATCTCTGTTTCTTCCAACGACCAGTCCATCGGCCTGGTTAAGATCAAGTTTTATACATACATAGGCTGAATCGGGAACTCTCGATCCCTTCATCCAGCCGGAGATTCTGTATTGATGACCTTCTTGGAGTACAAAACTCTCAGATGAATTACTGTATACAGTATTTACCGTGGAGTTTTTTATAAAAATGGAACCGCTATTATCGTGGCCGGAGCGTTGTTCCAGCCCTCCAATGGCGCTGTCTGCCCCTTGGTCCTGCCATAGGTACCATCCACCCATATCCTCCATGGGAAGATCCTTTATGGTCCCCAGTAAATTCCCCTGGGAATCGAATTCTTCAATGAGTATATCGTCGAACCAGACCTTTCCCCGGTCCCCCAGACCCCCTGCTTGAAGGGCCGGCATGGCCAGGTTATATGGTGAAGATTCTATCTGTAGCAAATCGCTCTGGAAAAACATCCAATCGGTATTTCCGGAAGCTAAATGTTCTGTAGGGAGATCGGCCATCCATTGGGATGTTCCATGAATTTCCAGAGCATTCTCATCGGGGTATTGGGCAAACTTTCCCACTAGACTTTCTACCCAGCTTGCATTCTGATGGGTGACTGCCATGGGATCATAGAAGTGAAACTCCAATACCCATTGATTTGAGGGATCTTCAACCTCGATGAAATTATAATTTTCATCCACCCCATAATCCTGTTTTGCATAGAGAGCCCTCTCTATAAAAAGGATATGATGGGAATCTTCTTGGCGAATGGCCGTGGTTATTCCCTGGGCTAATTTCTGCCATTGATCAATATTCTCGGTGGGTACCGGCTCGTTGACCAAACCATAGCCTATGATCTGCTGTTCATCCTTATATCTTCGAGCAATTTCCTGCCATAGCGCTATTAATATTTGCTGGTTTTGTCCTTCTTCCCAAAGGGCGTCTCCACCTCCAGTGGATTGAAAGCCCCCCTGGGGATAATGCATGTTTAATATGAGGTATATCCCCTGGGCTCGGGCTGCAGCTACATTGGCATCCAACCAGCGAAAGCCATTTTCTTTGTAGTGATAGGGGTTGTTATCATCTTCAAAAATTCCATAATTAAGATAAAATCGAACCGAATTAAACCCCAATTCTTTTATACGGCTGTAATCCTCCGGTCCATGGTGAGTGAAGGTCGGTAGTTGGGGATTGCCCCAAACCTGATTGCCAAAAGCTATTCCCTTTATTTGAAAGGGATTCCCATCGGGTGTTATCAGTTCTTCTCCAGACACCTGGATAAAATAATCTGAGCCAAGAGCACTGCCTGAATCTGCCGGCCATGCTGACCAATCGAGCTCCACTTCCTCCTGGGCAATATAACCCTGGTTGGAAGAGCTGTTACAAGCCATTAGGCACACTATTGCAGTTAGCAAATAAAAATTTCTTATCTTCATAATTTTTATTTCTCCGAGAGTTTGGTTAGCAAAGATCGGAACTCATCACAATCCCGAATATAAAATCGCGCTTTAGTTTCTCCCTGGCCAATTTTAAAACTGTATTGGTTTTCGTCGATGATTGAAAAAAGATCCTCATCGGTGGTATCGTCTCCGGCTGCAAAAACAAAATCCGCCTTTTTGGTCGCTATGAAATGCCCGGCCGTTCTTCCTTTGTTTACAGTGGTGTCCTTGATCTCCAGTACTTTATTTCCGTCCAAAAGACCTAAATGACCCTTGCCTGTCAGGGAAAGAAGCGTATCGGTTAATTCCCTAAGACGGATTTGAGCCAATTCTGGTTCACACTTTCGGTAATGCCAGGCCAGGGAAAATTCCTTTTCTTCCACCAGGCTTCCAGGTGTTCGGTCCATGGTCACTTCAAGCAGAGGACGAATTTCATCCTTCCAGCTGTTGTCTAATACCTCTGTTTGTTCCCAATGGGCGGAAGGTTGCTCTTTTACCCAGAGTCCATGGCTGGCTACAAGGTCTACCTCAAGTTCTCCCAGCCATTTTTCCAGAGTATCCTTATCTCTTCCGCTTATAATAACCAGATGGTTTCTGGGGTCGGACTTTAACTTCTTCAACAGTTTTAAAAGATCTTCGTCGGGGAACGCCATGTCTGGTTTAGGTTTAAAACCCATCAGGGTGCCGTCGTAATCCAGGAAGATTAATCTGGATTTTGCCTTTTTGTAATCGGCAAGAAGGTTTTTCATTCCCCTATTATCAAATCTCATCACTTGAGTTTCTTCCCACTTGGAGTGTTGTTGCAGAAGTTTGTCTAGAAAATCCTTGGCCCAATAATAAATATTATAACGTTTCAAACGGTTATGCATGATGGTGTTTCTTTCAATCTGCTCCCGTTTTGTCATATCCAGGGCCTCTTTAATTCCATTGGCTGTTTCTATGAGATTGTTGGAATTTACCACCACCGCTTCACCCAACTCACTGGATGCCCCAGCGGTTTCACTGATCACCAGCATGCCCTGTTTATCCGTTCGGGATGCAATAAATTCCTTGGCCACCAAATTCATGCCGTCTCTAAGAGGGGTGACCAGCATGGCATCGGTGATTTTATAAATTGCAATAAGGCTGTCCTGGCTGAAGCTCCTATAGAAATACCAAATGGGTATCCAGCCCAGGGTTCCGTATTGACCGTTGGTTCCGCTGACCAATTCCTGAATCTCTCGAAGCAGATCGCTGTATAGATCTACCTGTGTCCTGGAAGGGGCTACTATCAGTATAAGGGTAACCTTTTCCCGGTATTCGGGGTTGTCTTTCAGGAATTGTGCATAGGCCAGAATACGACCGGGAATCCCCTTGGTATAATCCAATCGATCCACCGAGAATATCACCTGGGTACCCTGGGTTTTCTCCAGCAGTTCCACCATGTCATGCTGAACATCCTGGCGGTTTCGAGTAAAATATTCGTAGTCGATACCCATGGGAAACACATCGGTCCTAATACTGCGTCTATGATGTTTTATCACATTCATTTCTTGTTCATAGCCCATGATACGCCGTACACTGGAAAGAAAATGTCGGGCATAATCGTAGGTATGAAAGCCAATGAGGTCAGCACCTAACAGGCCTTCAAGCACCTGGTCTCTCCAGGGCAGCAATCTGAATAATTCGTAGGACGGGAAGGGTATATGAAGGAAAAAGCCCAAAGCTGCATGGGGGTATTCCTCTCGGATCAAATGGGGCAGAAGCATCAGCTGATAATCGTGAATCCAAATGCTGTCTCCCGGATCCACCATGCCTTTTAGACCTAAAAGAAATTTTTCATTGACCAGTTTGTAACGCTGCCATTCTGCTTCGTCATAGGTGGTCAGATTGGGGAAATAATGGAAGAGCGGCCATAGGGTGGAATTACTAAAACCCTGGTAATAGAGCTCCAAATCCTCTTCGCTTAAAAAGAGGGGAATACAGCGGTGTTCCTTTATGAGTCTTTGGGTTATTTCCTCTTCACGTCCCTGGGCTTCTTCCTTGGTTACTCCCGCCCAACCCAGCCATAGGTTGTTACTATCTTGATGATATCCCTTAAGTCCTGTGGCCAGCCCGCCAATACTCTCTTTAATTTCAATGTTATCCTCCGAGAGGGAAAGGGTAATGGGAAGGCGGTTTGAGATGAAAATTATCTTAGACATGGGGGTCCTCCTGACTCTGGAATATATCACCGGTGGTTTGACGGTTTTCCAGGGCATCGATCATATTTTCTTCCGGTGCAACAGCACCATCCATCAGAGTAATAGCTGAATCTATCAATGCCAAGTGTGAATAACCCTGGGGGAAATTTCCCAGCAGTTCTCTGCTTTGGAAGTCCAGATCCTCGGAAAACAGTCCAAGGTGATTGGATTCTTTAAGCAGCTGGTCGAAATATCTATGGGCTTTTTTCGTTTCTCCAGTTTGAAAAAGAGCTTTGATTAGCCAGAAGGTACAAACGGTGAAGGAACTTTTTGGCAGGCCAAAGTCGTCGGTATTTTTATAGCGATACATCAGCCCGTCGCGACAAAGTTCCTTTTCTGTCAGTTTGACCGTGCTTACATAACGGGGATCCATGGGGTCTATAAAACCATAGGGTGCCATCAGTAGATTGGCCGCATCCAGAGCTTTATTTTCATAGGCTTGGGTGAAGGCTCCCACCTTTTCATTCCAGCCTTTATCCATAATATCTTTCTTTATTTCATCGGCCAGGGCTTCCCATTTATCAAAATATTCTTGCATCCCCAGGGTCTGGGCAATCATGGCTCCACGGTTCAGTGCCACCCAGCAAAGTACCTTTGAAAAAACAAAATGCTGTTTCTGAGAACGGAATTCCCAGATTCCCATATCTGCATCTTCCCAGTTTTGAGATACCGTCCGTACCAGACTTCGGGTGATGGTCCAAAGGTCTTCGGCATTTTCAACGTCGCTACCAAAATACTGGAAGCTCCGGTAGATAACATCCAGCAGAACTCCGTAGATATCGTTTTGTTTCTGATGGTAAGCCCCGTTGCCTATTCGTACAGGACGGCTGTCTTTATAGCCCTTGAGCCATTCCAGACTTTTTTCGGTGAGATCCTTTTCTCCCCGAATGCCGTACATTATCTGCACTTTTTCATCTTTGTAGGGAATTGCGTCGATTATAAATTGTAAAAAGCGTTTGGCCACCCGGTAGTGACGCAGCTGAAAAAGCACCTGGATGATCATGCTGGAATCGCGGATCCAGCAGAACCGGTAATCCCAGTTTCTTTCTTCTCCGACGGTCACCGGCAGGCTGGTGGTTACCGCCGCAATAATGGCTCCGGTTTTCTGAAAATTCAGCAACTTTAGTACCAAGGCGCTTCGGAGTATATGATCGTTATACTTTTCAAAGGTCACCGTGCGATGGGACCATTCCAGCCAATACACCTTGGTTTGGGAATAATCCAGATAGACGCTGTCCATATTTACTTCCAGGATTTTCTGATTGTAGCTTATTAGAAAGAAACCGTCATTCTTCAGTTCTATTTCCCTGGACTGCAATATATCTTCACTGGTAAAGTTGCTGTAAAGGTAGGCTGACTCATAACTTCCCTCATGGGTGTTGCTCTTGATATAGTTTCCTTTGTTCTCACTATAGGTTTCGTATTGACTATAGACCAGCCGGGGATCATAATGCACCTTGAAGCGGGGCTTTCCTCCTTTGTAGCGGATCAACCGAACCACCTCGGAAGGGCAATTGTAGTTACCATCGTGTTTAAACCGAGGCATAAAATCGATGATATTAAAATTACCTTCATCACTGCGGAATTGAGTGGCCAGGATGTTGGTGTTTCTTATATACTGCTGGTTGATGGAATATTGGGGACCCACTTCAATGCTGAAGCTTCCTCCCCGTTGATCGTCCAGCAACCTGCAAAATATACTGGGAGAATTGAAATAGGGTAGGCAGAGAAAGTCCATACTGCCAGTATGTGAGATCAACGCCGCCGAGGTACCGTTGCCGATAACACCGTAATTCAATCCCTTTTTAGGATTTACTGGATTATGTTTCATAGTTAATATAAATGCTAACAAAGTAACGGATCAATTACAAGAGAATAATTTTCTTGACAGAAAATGAGTATGGTATAATACTAACGACAAGGGGTAACGAAAGTGTCTGTCGATTCTAAGCAGGTAAAGCTAATTAATACTCAGCGTATCAAAGCTGCATTAAAACAAGCTTCCTGGTCCAGTAAAAATTCCCTGTCCAGGGATACCGGACTCTCAGTAGCCACTTGTCGAAGTATACTGGAGGAACTGCTGAAGACCGGTGAGGTTTTAGAGCTTTCTCCTGGCCCTTCCACCGGCGGTCGGCCGGGGAGAAGGTTTGTTTACAATGGTAATTTTGCCCAGCTTGCCCTGGTTTATCTACGGCGAGAAGGGAATATCCGAATTCTTCATGGATCGGTGATAAACCTGCTGGGAGAAAAACTTTTGGAAGAGCACATAGAATTGAAGGACAAAATAGCCCTTTCCTCCATGGAAGATCTTATGCAGGGGTTTATAGGTCGGAATCCTGGAATAAAGGCCTTGAGTATTGGAATCCCCGGGGTGGTTCACCGAGGTGTGGTAAGTCTTTGTGATTACCCCGAACTTAAGGGATGGCATGTGGAAAAACATTTTCAAGGAACATTCAATATACCCGTGGTTGCAGAAAACGATGTAAATTGCGCTGCGCTTGGTTTTTTTTACAGCCCCTCACTGGTCCAGCCTGAGAGTGTGGTCTATCTCTATTACCCCTATATGGGAAACGCCGGTGGGGGCATCATCATCAATGGTAAAATACTCCGAGGATTTTCCGATTACGCAGGAGAGGTCTCTTCCATCCCCCTTGGAGTAGCTACTCCGGATCAGGGCCCTCTGCAAGGGGATATACCCGAATTTAGGGATTATCTTATAAGGGTTTTACTCTCCATTCATTGCCTGATTAATCCGGCACGGATTGTTATCTCCGGTCAACTATTTACCACCGATGTAATTCAAAAACTGCAAGAACCAATAATAGCGGCTCTTCCGGGGGAGCCAAAACCAGAGATAAGCTTTGAAGAGGATTTCCATGATCATTTTCTGGCGGGTTTGGCCTATTTAGCCATGGATACTCTAAGCTGTCCTGTGGATTTTATTGAAAAATCCATTTAATCGAGAAAATTATTTGCCCCATGGGCATAAAGAAAGGAAGAAGGTTGTATGATCACATTTTTATTACTGGTAATTATTTATTTGGCCTTTATCAGTCTGGGGCTGCCCGATGCATTGCTGGGAGTAACCCTGCCAGCCCTTCAACAGCAATGGGGAATCCCCATGAGTTTTGGGGGAATCATCAGCGTCATCGGAATCGCAGGAACGGTAACCTCTTCCTTTTTCAGCAGCCTAGTGATTGAAAAAATAGGCACCGGCCGGGTGACCCTTTTAAGCTGTCTTCTTACCGGGGCGGCATTGATGGGCATCTCCTTTGCTCCCGGTTATATCTGGATTCTCTTTTTAGCCTTTCCCCTGGGACTGGGCGCCGGGGCTGTTGATACGGCGTTAAATAACTATGTGGCTCTGCATTTTAAGGCCCATCATATGAACTGGCTGCACAGCTTCTGGGGCATCGGAGCTACCCTAGGGCCGGTGATTATGTCGCTGAATCTAAAACAACCCGGAGGCTGGAGAATGGGCTACCGCAGTATCTCCATTTTTCAGATATCCCTGGCCATGGTTCTGTTGATTTC
>JAQICO010000205.1 GCA_027858495.1 Spirochaetaceae bacterium | reverse complement strand
GTTTGGCACTGTTGCTTAAAGACTGCAGCACCGTTTTGGTAAGCGGTATTGGTCCAAAGCCCGAAGAGGTATTAAAAAAATCAGGTCTAGCTGTTCATCAGTTGGAGGGCTTGATTTCCACCGCAGAGGATAGGGTATACCAAGAAAAAAGTTTGGATTCTTTGAAAGCTAAGAATTCCTTTGCCTGTGGTACGGGTTGTCAGGGCAATGCTCAGGGCTGCGGTTGATTTTGTACAGTATTTAGAAACAGAACTAATGGAACGCGATTTGGGAGCTGTAATGGTTTCTACCACTGGTTGTTTAAAGGTATGTGATAGGGGACCAGCAATGGTGGTCTATCCTGAAGGGTTATGGTTTGGAGGGATGTCTTCGGAAGATGATATTGATACAATCCTTGATGCTATGGAAGATGGAGAAATTGCTGAAGATTTTCTTATTGCTAAATAGTTTTTAGAACAAAATAGATTAGTATTTATTTAAAAAAAACGGTATCTCAAGAGATACCGTTTTTTGTTAAATTATCTTATCTGTTATATAGATAATCAAAATATTCCATATCGGTGGTTAGAACTTTATCCAATGCCGGCAGAGTCTGTTTATAGGAATCCATGGCTTTCCAAAAACGGTAAAATTCCGGATCTTTAGAGTAGGCTTCTGCATACATGGCCGCGGCTACAGCATCAGCTTCACCCATGATTTCTTCGGCGTCTGCCTTTGCATTAGATAAAACGATATCCTTATCTTTGGAAAGTTGTCCAAGCAGTTCTTCTCGCACACCCTTTCCATCAGCCCGATTATTGGCTGCAATTTGCCGCCGCTCCTGAATCATTCTTTCATGTACCGACTGGGTTAACTCATCGTTGAATTTGATTTGACGTATAAATATATCTATCAGTTCCATTCCAAAACGTTCCACATTGGGGGCGGCTAATTCAAGCATCATCCCTGAAAGAACACTTCTTCCCAAATCTATGGCTTCATTATTATTTGCTGCTAAAAGAGATATTGCAGTGTCTTCTACTACATTACCATTTTCAATTTCCGTGTCGGTGGGTTCATCTCCTAATATGGTATTGGATGACCTTACGGATTCTATCAACGGATACTGAGCTATTACAGTCTTCAAGGTGGACTCTATAATATCGTCCAACTTCCCTTGAGCTTGATTTACCGTTTTTAAGGACTGGTAAAACAAGGCTGGATCAGTGATTTTCCAACGTGCTGTACTATCCACCCAAACATACAACTGTTCAGATGTTGGAACCTGTCTCGGTTCTCCATCCCAGGAGAATATTTTTTCAGGATAAAATACCACGCCATCTACAAAGGGTGTCTTGAACTTCAATCCTGCGTCTGTTTCTACTCTGGTAATTTTACCAAACCGTATAACCACAGCCTGCTGACCTTCTTCCAATACAAAGAAGGGCCTTACAATGATTAATACAGCAATTATACTACCTATAACTAAGAGTGTTTTCATGGTTTTGTTCATTCTGTGGCCCCTCCACCTGCTGTTTCTCCCAAATTTTTGATCGGAAGGAATCCCTGAAGATTCCGGTCAACCAATTCTACTTGAGAATCCTCTCCAAGGACCTGTTCCAAAGTTTCATAATATAATCGATCTCTCATGATCGATCTTGAGGCATTGCTCTGGGAATACTCTTCGTATACCGATATAAATCGCGCAACATCTCCCCGTGCAATATTAACACGGCTGGCTGCATAACCTTCTGCTTCTCGAATCAGTCTTTTTGCTTCACCTTCGGCTAGAGGATATTCCGTGTTATAAGCTTCAAGGCCTTCATTTATAAATCTGTCTTTATCCTGAATCGATTTGTTTACGTCCTGAAAGGCTTCTTGAACGGTTCCTTCCGGGGGTAACACATCTTGAAGCTGCACCGATGTTATATTAACTCCCATTTCATATCCGTTAAGAATTCGTTCAATCTTTTCCTGAGCTAATACCTCAATCTCTGTTCGGCTGTCGCTCATTACTTCAAAAATGGCTCGGTCTCCAACCCGCTCGTTAACATCCGATTGTGCCACATCTCTTATGGTTTTTTCTTTCCTGCGGTCTTCCTCTCTGAAGTTAAACAACCAGGCTTTTGGATCAACAATCTGATATTGAAGAATCCACGATACATTCACGATATTCAGATCCCCTGTGAGCATTAGAGATTCTTTAATATAATCTTCCCTGGAATAACGAGTTTCCTCTCCTGGTTCGGTTCTAAAGCCGAACTGTACTGTGTAAGTTCTTTGTACCGGAACTTTTTCTACACGGTCGATACCAAAGGGTATTTTAAAACTCAGACCAGGACTGGCTATTTTGTAGAATCTCCCAAACCTGAGAACCACCGCTTCTTCCGTTTGATCAACCTTATAAAATCCGCTTACCAGCACAATTAAAATTACTGCTAGTATGAGCAAAACCACCATTTGGCTGCCCTTTATATTTCCGTTTCCCTTTTTCTTAAAGGGATGCACCTTGGCGTCGGACATACTGCCTCCTTGGAATTAGTTATTTAAACGTACTTTGCCTAGCTCGTAGAGTCAAGCAAAGTTTATATTCATTTTAGGAATTGTTTTCCTGCATTATTTTTTTATCATATTGTAAAAAGAAATTCAGAAAATCATCTTTTTTATCCATGGCTCTCACTTCTTTAACATTTTCCGGATTTTGTAATATTCTAGATATTTTAGAAAGAATCTTTAAATGTACCACTTCACTATCGGAGATTAATAGAAATAGAATATTGGTCTTTTCATTGCTGTGGCTATCAAAATCAATGCCCTCTTTTGAATATCCAATGACTATTCTAGCAGCATTGACTACTTTTTCCGATGGACTTCTTAAATGGGGTAACGCTATGCCGCTACAAATTTGTGTGGAACTCATTTCCTCTCTCTCAATTAAACTCTCTAGGAAGGTGGATTTATCGGATATAAGATTTGTGGCATAGGCATTATCAGCCAATTCTTTTAATACGCCCAACTTAGTTGTTTTATCGAGTTCTATTATGTTCTGCTCTCTTAATAGACGAGACAGTGGCACAAGATCAAAGTCTGTTTCTATTAATCGGGAAAGATCATTTTGCGGTAGTACCCTCATTTTAGAGGTTATCCAATCGTTGAGTATTTCCTGGGAAAATCTCCATTGATTGGCTATTTTAGTACAGGGTATTTCATTGTTTTTTACCATTTTAAGGATTGTTTTTTCAGATAATTGCAAGAATCCTGCAACATCTGACAGGGTCATTAATGGATTTATATCTGACATTCATTTATCCTTTACATTAT
>JAQICO010000412.1 GCA_027858495.1 Spirochaetaceae bacterium | reverse complement strand
CGAGAATACCTGAAGGCTCCGACCCCGGGAAACTATTTGAAGCCGTGGGGCGCCTTCGGCCGCATAGCCCATCAGCGCTCTTTAACCGATGAGGTTCGCCATAGTTTCGCCCTTGCCGAACAAGAGGATGTGCGTACGGCTACCTTCAACCTGATAGAGTTTTGCCAGGCGGTGGGTGAGCCATCGGAACTTCTGCAGAAGTTTGAAGAGCATCTGGAGATCTGGCGGAAGAAGGATTCGGTGATCGATCTATCGTCCCAATTGAGTGCCGCAAAATTTCAACTTCACATGTCTACACAAGAAAGGAATCAGATGTTGGGCAGGCTGAAAGAGCTGGAAATGGCAGAGTTGGATCTGGAACAATTGTCTGCCCAGATTCATGGTCAGGATAGCAAGATAAACCAGCTGAAGCAGCAGAGCGAGGACCGAAAAGAGCGTATCGATGAGCTGCGCCAGCAACGGAACCAGTGGAAGCTGCAGAAGAAAGAGGTGGAGCAGCGGCTTCAGGGGATGGATAAGGAGAAGGGATATCTTCGCAGCATTTTGCATATGACCCTGCATACCCGTACCCGGCTGGATTACGAGCGTTCGTTGGTACAGCTTACCCCGGAGCAGAAGGGCGTGGTGGATAATATCAGTCTTCTGGCGGATTTCCTTATCAAGGGCGGGGCCGGTACGGGGAAGACCCTGGTATTGTTGGAAGCCCTGAAGAGGGTGAATCAAGATACCCTGGACCTGGACCGGAAGAAAATCCTGCTGCTGACCTATACCACCACCCTGGTGAAATACGACCGTTACCTCTCGGATATTCTGGATATGCATAATGGGGAGGGGGGCATAAAGACCAGCGACAGTTATCTGAAGGGGCTGATTGAAAAAATCGTTCCTTATAAAATTGGATACGGGGTGTTGAAAGATGCCCTAAAGGGCAAAGAGCACAGCCTGCTGAATTCCCGACAGATCCAACTGGAAATAGAGGGATTCATCTATTCCCAGGGAATCCAGGAGCATGAATATATCGATGAAATGATACCCCGCCGGGGCTTGAGAATTGCCATGAACCGGAAGCAACGTAAGGAACTGTGGGCTCTGAAAGAGGAGGCCCAGGCCTTTATGGAGCAGAAAGGGGCGATCTGCAAGGGCTACGCCTGCCAGCTCGACCTGGAAAAGCTGGCACAGGGGGTAAGTCTTTCCCTGGACAGGCCGGACTATATCTTTCTCGATGAATCTCAAGATCTCAGTGCCATGGAGTTGAAGATTCTTAAAACCATGGCCTCCACCGCTCTGATAATGGCAGGAGACAGCGATCAGACCATCTACGGCATCCAATCGCCCTATGCCCGGGCGGGGATAGAACTGCAGGGGCGTACCCGAATATTAAAACAGAACTACCGTAATAGCATTCCCATTCATGAACTGGCGGAATCCTTCCGCAGGGGCAATAAGGGGGAATCGGACGGGGAGATCGATCCCCGGGCCTTCCGGGAGGGCCCTGTGCCGGAATTATACAGCAGCGGCGAAACGGAAGAACTCTATCAGATGCTGGTGGACAAGGTGAAACTCTTTTTAGAGGCGGTGGACTACGACCCCGAGAATATCTGCATACTGGCTCCGCAGAAGAACTTTTTAAAGAAGATAGAAGAACGGCTGGAAACTGCGGGGATTCCCTCGGTGCAGATACAGGATCCTCATTTTGATTTTAAGGAACAGGGGAAGGTACGGATCAGCACCCTCCATTCCAGCAAGGGGCTGGATCTGCCGGTGACCATGCTCTTCGTACCTAAACTGTTTTATGAACAGGGTCTGTCTGAAGAAGCGGGGCATCAGCAGATGCGGAACCTGCTTTATGTGGCCATGACCCGGGCCATGGAGCATTTGAATGTCTTTGTGAAGCAGGGCAGTGAGGATGAGTTGGTGGAGGAGTTGGTTGGGTTGATGGGGTGATGAGAGTGGGAAAGATAGGACCCAGCGGCTGGTGCTGGAGGACTTAGACAGAATGGAGGTACAGTATGAATCTTGAATCATTGAGTAAAGTTTTTGGGGGAAAAATATTTTATATCCCTGACTATCAGCGAGGGTATTCCTGGGATAAAGAGCAGAGAGACGACTTATTGGAGGATACAAGGATTTTTATCAAAGCAGGATTATCAATTATTCTCAGGTATCGCCTTCCTCTCCAACGGAGAAGAATTTAATTAATGCCTACGATGAATTTTCCCAATGGTTTAAAAAAAGGACATCTTCATACACTGAGGATGATAAAAAGACATTTTTGTCCTCTTTTGCCACTGTGATTACATCTAAATTGGGCTTCTTGGTACATGAGATTGACTCTCATCATGAAGTTTCCATCATTTTTGAAACAATGAATGCTCGCGGTAAGGCTCTATCACAATTTGAGCTGGTTAAAAACTTGCTAATGTATCAGGCAAGTCGTTCAGATCAATTTTCCAACGATAATGCATTGGATAGTTTTTCACAGAGAGTTACCAGTGTTTGGCATAGAGTAATACAAACGCTTCAGTCTGCAAATCCAAAGGGTCATATCGATGAGGACCAGTTCCTGCGCTTTTCATGGGCCATATTCCCGAAAGCAACATGGTTTAGAGAAAGCAAACGTGACAGCACCTCTGATATTCATAAGGCGATAAAAGAGAATAGCAAATTGGAAATATACACAACTGATCCCAAAGAATGGTTGGAATCATTTGTGTTACACCTTGAGAACTATGTTGAGAATTACCGTGATATTGTTAATCCTCAATTCCATTTGGATTGGGATTCCTTTATGAAAGAAAAGGATAATTCTATAGAACATGTGTTACCCCATGGGGATAATACTCTAGAAATCGTACCTAAATGGGCTGATGATTTCTCACAGACAGAATGGTTAAGCTATCGACATTCACTGGGTAATCTTAGCATCTGCAAAAAGGGTTGGAACAGCAGCCTGGGAAACAAATACTATGGGTATAAAAGAGGAACAGCGAATTCTGCACCCAATGAGATCGTTTACTATGTGAGTAATTATCTGGGGATGCGGCATATTGCTCAAAAATGGGATGAATGGAACCCTGCATCTATCAAAGAAAGGCAAAAAGAATTGGTTGAATTTGCAATGGAGCGCTGGCCCGGCAGGGTATAGTAAC
>JAQICO010000409.1 GCA_027858495.1 Spirochaetaceae bacterium | reverse complement strand
GAGTTAGAGCCAAAGGGAGATGGGTCTGCGCTAATCGATGTAACTTGCAACTCTGTTAATTTTACCAGATTTTCCAGAATATAAAAGTATTCCGAATCTACGGTATCCTTTAAAGCATTAATTCCTTGAATCAGTGATTCATTAGATATTTCACCATAAGCCCGCTTATATAATAAATCCATAAAGATGCTTTGGATACTGAGATCTATTTTATTCATATTTTCATACACAATGGATAGATTGACCCCAATACCAGGACGAAAGCCCTCTTTATTAAAATAGGCTAATAATACTTCTTCCGCTTTTTCCCATAATTGATGATTAACTAGAATAGAATAAAAATTCTCAACATCCTTTTCATTAAACTGATCTTGATTTGATGACCAGAGACTTTGATACAAATCAAACGCTTCGTTATTGTCCTGATGATAATAGATATTGGCTCTTGTAAGCTTTAAAAGCATAGGATCTTCAGCATAGACATCAAGTGCTGAGGTTATATAATTCATTGATTTTTCATAATTTGCCTTTTTATAGGCTATTTGGGCAAGATAAGCCCAAATTTCATATTTAACAGATGGATCAAGCCTTCTTGATAGAAGATTTTCTGCTTGCTGAAGGTATAACTCTGCTTTTTGCCAGTCATTCTGCAATATGTATGATTTTGCCAATTCTTTTTTAATATAAACATTACCCTTGTCTTGATTGTCTAAATCAGTCAGATATAAATTCCAATCATAAATGGAGTTAAAATCAGAAGCTTTTTTCTCAATCACGTCAGGACTTTTCACCCCAAAGCATGAAAAAAGTAGAACAGGAAATAAAAGGAAACTAAAAAATTTCATAAAAAACTCCTAGGGTTTATCGAGGATCTAATTGTACACCGAAATAAACAGTGAATCAACATTATCAACTTCACACCCGCAATTCTATTTTTACACAAAAAAAAATCCTCGCCAAGTAGTTTGACTTTTTTTTGCCTAATATATAATCAGCGTTTATGTTAAATCTTAATTATAGGAGTAGTGAATTGAAAAACGTATTCGCATTATTGTTATGTGCATTTGTATTTTCAGCATGCGGCAATCCAGGTCAAGGTTCATCGGGGAATTCTTTTTCAGATATCCAAATCAGTGGTCTTTTGCCGGCCAGCAGCCAGACGACCACCAATACCATCCCCGGTTTTAGTTGGGATTCTGTTACCTATGCAGATTACTATGAATTACAGATTGCCGGAAGTTCAGACGCTTTAGAAACCGCGGATAAGATAACCTGCAGCAGTAATAGTTATACTCCCTCAAACTCATTATCAATTAATTCTAATCATTATTGGCGAGTTCGTGCAGTAAAACCAGAAGGAGAAACGACGCAGTGGAGTGATACCTTCATTTTATCCATTGAATCTTTCATTCCCATGGTTAACCTGACAGGAGGTCAGTTCTCCATGGGTAACAGCTGGGATACAGAGGATAAATTCACTGCATCCGAATTATATGTCCATGATGTCATTGTATCCGATTTTTCCATATCAGAAACTGAAATAACCTGGGCACAGTGGAAAGAAGTTTACGATTGGGCAATAGAGAATGGTTATAGTTTCGCAAACCCCGGGCAAGCGGGAAACAGTGGGATATCCGAGGGAGATACCGAAGATGAACCAGTAGTCAATATTAATTGGCGAGATGCAATGACCTGGTGTAATGCTGCCAGTGAATATCAAAACCTACCCCCGGCCTACCTATATGATTCTTCCGTAATCCGGGATTCCCGGGACAGCAACGAAACGGCCTGTGATAATACCGAATTTAACCTGTCTTCCAAGGGATATCGACTACCTACCGAAGCTGAATGGGAATACGCAGCAAGAGGCGGAAACAATGATACCGATGATAGCCCATACGCCGGCAGCAGTACCCTGAATGATGTAGCATGGTATCTTGATAATAGCAGCGACGACACCCAACCTGTGGGAGCCAAACAACCCAATGAACTGGGCCTTTACGATATGAGCGGCAATGTTTGGGAATGGTGTTGGGATTGGTTCGAAGAAGATTATTACGAGATAAGCGACCTAAACGATCCAACCGGCCCTTCAGCGGGTACCTACCGAATTTTTAGAGGGGGTTGCTGGAAAGGTTATGCTGTAACATGCCATATTAGTTCTCGTAGTAGAACTAACCCCTATAGAATCTACGATGCTGTAGGATTTCGCCCTGTTCTGAGTTCCGAATAATAAAAATTACAGGATAATATTTTCGGTAAAATAGATTCATGTGTAAATGGCATTTACAAGAAAAAAAATGCTGTTTAATGAATTAAAATGATCTCAAAAGTGAAAGATCCTAGGGTTGGCGAATCCCTAGTTGGAAGGTCCCTTCATGTAAATCGGACGATCCTCTAGTCTCAATCTGCAGAATGGCAACACCTGTATAATCAGGAGTTATTACCTTAGGGGTATTGTAGCCGTCATCCACATCGGTGAAGAATACTTCCTCAAAGCGATCGTTTTGACAGCTCACTTTTATATCCGCCGTTAGATTACTGTCAAAAATCTTATCACTCCAAAAAATTTCATAGCTTTCACCGGCGGTTACATCAAAACTGAAATACACCTTATCATTATAGGACAAAATCTCTCCAGGATACCAAACATCCATCACAGTGATAACATTAGTGGCAAATCCCTCACCCTCTAATCCTATTTCAAAGGTTCCTTTGCGTAATAACTTCAATTCCATGGTTTGCTCAATAGATGAGCTTCCTTTGATTATAACATAATAGGGTTGAGCAACAGGTGACTGAAAGTTGATGGGTTGATATTCTTGATATTGATTGGGGTATTCATTCATCGATGTGGCAATTCCATAGCTGTATCCATCAGCTTCAATATTTATTTGTAAACGATAAAAGGCGTTGTCTTCGGCGAAAAACTTATATCATATTCTATCTACTCCCAGGGGCTTAATAAATGGCTTCCAGGAAAATTTGTCCTCAATTATCATTGGAGTGAGAAATGTATTGGAATAATCTTCATTGGAAAGAATTACACCATTACTGGATTTGAGCATGTATCGGTACAATATTCCCTGCTCAACAGAGTCTCTATAACTGGTTGTCCCAGCATCAAGTACTGCAATTTCCTGATAGTCCGTATCCACTCCCTCTATTTTTCTATGTAGATAATAATTAGTCTCATAGTCACAATTAGCGGTCCATGTCACTATATTGACCTGGGTCTCATTGGGTGAATCTACAATGGAAAGGATGTCCGGCTTATTAGGTTTTTTAGGAACCAAAAAGGATATTTCTATGGGTTCTGAAGAATTATACCCCTTCTGTGCTATAAGGTAGGCAATATAGTTTTCTCCTGTATATAATGAAGAACTTATAACATTCGTTTCATCGGCTGAAATGGTTTTTCCATATACTCTTGTGGTCCCTCCTGATTGGGAAACTCGATTAATATATAAATAATAAGAATCAATGGACGAATCTGCACTAGCGGTCCAGTTGAACAATACCGATGCATCCGATTGAACTTCATTGGTTAAATTGGAAGGCTGTTCTTCTAAAGGTAATAGAGTGGTTGCACTTATCGCTTCTGTGGGGGAACTTTGACCAGCTGAATTGGTTGTACGAACAACTGGTATCTTTTTCGCAAGTATTATCACTGAAATATTGATAAGAAATTGAGGTTGTATCTATCTCAATAAAACCGTCTCCAGAATCTCTCTCAATTAAAAATCCTGAACCCCAGCTTGTATCGCAAGCCCATTGTAAATAAAGCTCTTTATGAGATCTAGGAGTAACAGTTAATCCGTAAGGTGATTGAAGGATGATATTTATTTTGATTTCAGAGATTTCAGAGGAATTTCCAGCCCTATCTATTGCTTTCATATAGAAGCTGTGCTCACCTAATGGCAGCCCATTATAAGCGGTATTGTGGGTTACTGACAAATTATCAGAATCTCTCCAATCGTCCAGATCCCAATGATAGGAATAGCTCATCGTATCCTCGTGGAGTGTCCAATTTATGGTAGGAGTAAAGTCTTCGCTTATCCCTTCGCCCGATAAAACAGGAGCTCCCGGGGGGATGGTATCAATGGGAATATCGTTCGACTCCATTCCCTGTGAAATATTACCATCCTTATCTACCGTCTGTATTAAAAATTCATAATTAATATTGTATTCCAGGTTTGAGATAACAGTTCCTAGGGGATTTAGTTCTCCTGTATATGCTGTAAAATCCCCTCCGGCGGTGCTGATGCTGAGTAAGCAATGGGAGAAATCATCTTCAGGGGGATTTACCCAACTTAGGATTATTTGTTCATTACCGGCAGTCGTTGTAAAGGATGTAATATCCGATGGTGCAATTAGATCTACTGGTGTGGCTGCAATGGTTATTCCCTGTGATATATTACCTGCCTGGTCCTGGGAGACTACTTTAAAATAATAGAGGTTATTGTTTTCCAATGAATTGAATTCAGTTCCTCCATTGTCCACTGATCCGGTGAATAAGATATCGGGGGATGCGATACCGTAGTAAATAATAGTATGGTCAAAGTCTGAGTCCGCAGGATTCTCCCATTGCAGAATAACATGGTGATCTCCCCCCATAGCCTGGAGATTCTGTACTTCTTCGGTTGCGGTTAAGTCCCGGGTAGTGGCTGAAACTGTTACTCCAGTAGAAATATTTCCAAAGGTATCTACAGTCTGTATCATAATGGAATACACTGCATTAATCTCCAGATTATCGATAACCGTTCCATCGGGAGATACATCTCCAGTAAAGGTATATTCCATAGCTCCTATGCCGTATTGGATTATATAATGATCAAAATCTGGTTCATCAAAAGCATCCCAGGTCAGTTCTATTTCATATTCTCCGGCATTGGCTGTAAGATTATTGACTTCGCCGCATGCTGTCAGATCTCGGGACATTCCAGATATTTCCAACCCCGGAGATTTATTACCCTTTTCATCCACTGTTTTGATATTAAACACATAAGTAGTATAGTTGGTCAAACCGGTTATTTGGGTTCCTTGAGGAGATAAATTATCGGTCAGCAATACAGGTTCATCCTCCAATATATAGCTGATTTCGCAGTGATGAAAATCCTCATCGGAAGGATTTTCCCAGCTAAGAGTAACTTCTCCATCGGAAGAGATGATTTCCAGATTAACAACCTCTTTGGGAGGGCGCATATCCCTGGGGGCTTCTGAAATAGAAATTCCAGGAGATTTTAATCCCTGATTGTTAACGCAGAGGATAGTGAAATTATATTGCTGATCATTAATCAAGTTCTCAATGGTGGTCCCCAGCGGATTGATGTCACCATGATATATTGAATATTCCGAATCAATCCCATAAAGGATTTCACAGCTATGGAAATCATTCTTCGTAGGATTTGACCAACGGAGCACTATGGCGTTATGCCCAGGTTCTGCGGTGAGATTGGTCACTTCTTCTGCGTACAGTGGAATCTGTGGAGTTGCTCCGATGGTTATACCTTCACTAAAATTTCCGCTGTTATCCACAGTTCTTATCAGAAATTGATATCCCCTTTGATTTTCAAGATCTTGGATAACTCCAATCTCATGGGAGAATTGTTCAGGACTATCAATCCATTGTGAATCTTCTCTATAACTTATCAGACAGTGATTAAAATCTAAATCATCTGGATTTGTCCATTGTAGTGTAATCTGAGAATCATTCGCCGAAGCTGATAAATGAGTTACCTCCGCAGGTGCTGTGGTATCCTTTTCGATAGATCCGTTCATGGTTGGATTTTTGCAGGACATGGAAAGCAATTCTACCAATATGAAAATAGTCAAAAAATGATTCCGCATAGATTTCCTAAACTAATGTCAGTTGATAAATTTTTAAAGAGAGATGTTATTTACAATAATTGCATTGTATACTAATCATTTTTTTATGTCAAAAATACCGACCAGGTTGCTAAAACTTTACGCCTTTTTTTAATCTGTCAATTAAGGGTGCATAAATCAGCAATAAAAACAACAGGATATCATTATATAAGCGTGGTATATAAGCGTGGTTTAATAATGTCTATCACGATAAGAATATAATTCTTCGGTAGAATCCCATGAACTAATCTATCCGGTAGGTTACCGAGAGTAGGGGGATTGGAATAATAATCCCGCCGGTTATGTTCTCTAGCCTGAGATCAATATTCTGCCAGTAGTGAGTCCCTACATCTCCCATAATATCGGAAAAATTAACCGGTATGGAAAATGAAATATAAAGAGAGTGGAGAATTTTGCAAAGAAGGAGTCTTCGTAGAGGATGTCACATAAATGAACGGAGGATATGTTGGTTTTTTCAACGGATAATCTAAGAAAATATTTTAATAGAAATTCTCTTAATTCCTACAAGGAATAAAGAATTAACGATACTCCTGCAGATGAGAGGAGAAAATTTGCAGTTCACTGATATCTGTGATAAAGTAGTTCTATAACAAGTTAAAGGAGTAATAGTATGAAACGTTTGCTTTCTATTCTCCCAGTAGCTCTTCTACTTTTTTCGTGCAACCAACCTGGAGATGAAACCAATCTTGATCCTGTCATTATCAGCAGTTTTACCAAAACTGGTAATTCCACAAATGATTCACTTTCCTTCACATGGCAAACTGATGTTGCCTCGGATTGTACCCTTCAGTATGGACCTTACTTATTCTGTGGTCTCTCAGGCGTTGCAGCAGCAGATGCGGGCAAACACAATCATTCGATCACCATAGACGGGTTACGACCTCATACTGATTACGATATGTATGTAAGTGCAATCCCCTCTTCACCTGATTACGCGAATACTAATTCCAGTAACTATGAATACAACACTCAAACTTACAACAGAGGTGATTTTGTTGATACTGGGTGGGAGTCTGTTGGTGCTCTCGGTTTCAAGGATTCCAATGGGTACTATGGACCTTATTCTACAGCAGTTCTGATAGACAGTGAATGGGTGCTTACCGCTGCTCACTGTCTTGAAGTGGAAGCTTCATATTACGGAGTTACCCCTGATACTAATAATACCGTGTTCTATATTGGCGGTGAGGATGCAAGTAAAACCAATTCTGTTGGCGATCCGTCTGAAGGCAGCTTATACGGAATAGATCAGATTGTTATACACCCAAACTACAGTAATGGGGAGGGATATGACTTAGCGTTATTAAACCTCTCAACTCCTGTTTCTGGTATCACCCCTGCTATCATAAATACTTCTTCAAGTGAATACACTCCAGGTCGTCTTATAGATACAGTAGGATTTGACGCAAGTTTTACAAGTGTTAAGAAGGAGCAAGCCCAGACTGTCGAGAATGTATTTATGGATGTTTTCACTACCCCCCCACCTCCTGCAGACCAAGAGTTCATGTTAGGTGATTCTGGAATAGTAGCTTTTTATGGTGATGATCCATCTGAAGTAGTAGGAATAGTTATATCTACCGCACCTTTCGAGGGTCATCCTTTTTATGGACAGGCCATGTTTACTCGTATGGATGTTTACTGGTCTTGGATTGATAGTGTGTTGAATCCGTAAGGGTTTAATTAAACAGCTTTTCTACATTGTTATGACTCAAGAGAGAATAAAGAATAGGAAGAGATTACCAAGGAATGAATCAATATAACTTTCAGTTGTAGAAGTCATGGCTACTGTCATGGAGGTTGCTGTCGCTTCGCTTTGCAAACGCTATGCCAGCTTAACTCCACGCAGCTCAACTGGTTGTTCTACAGAAAGATTATATTAATATTTATATTTGCATAGCTGACTGGCTAACCTATAATGAGCACAGAAGATTCAAGGATTACTAATGTCTAATCATATAATTAAAATACAGAATATTTCAAAACATTTTAAAGGTTCAGACCGTTGGGCCCTAAAGGATCTATCGTTCAACATAGAAGAGGGTGAGATAATTGGCCTGATAGGGGAGAATGGAGCGGGGAAATCCACCACCATGCGCATTATGGCAACCATCATGAAGCCCACTTCGGGCAGAATGGAAATCGCCGGTTATGATGTCTCAGCCCATCCCGGAGATGTGCGTCGCGCCATAGGAATTCTCTTTGGCCAGAACAGCGGATTATACGACAGACTGAGCGCACGGGAGAATATCCTATATTATGCCAATCTTAATGGACTGACAGACCGGAAAGTAGACAAAGAGCTTTCAG
The DNA here is from genome assembly GCA_027858495.1 of Spirochaetaceae bacterium. Taxonomy (GTDB): domain Bacteria; phylum Spirochaetota; class Spirochaetia; order DSM-2461; family DSM-2461; genus JAQICO01. Next base: position 4,065 of record JAQICO010000409.1, on the reverse strand, counting down.
AAATAAGTGAGCTCTTGGAAATGGAAGACTTTCTGGACACAAAGGCCGGTGCATTCTCAACAGGGATGCGTCAGAAAACATTGATTGCAAGAGCTATCATTCATAATCCCAAAGTATTAATTCTGGATGAACCTGCTACCGGCTTGGATGTTACCAGTTCGCGGAATATCTATCAATTTATTAAAACCTGTAAAGAGCATAAAAAAACCGTCCTATTCTCCAGCCATGATCTGGGCGCGGTTGAAAAGAATTCAGACCGTGTGCTTATTCTCCATAAAGGGGATTTGCTTGCCTCCGGCCCTCCTGCTGAAATAATTAAAGAAGGAAGCCTGGAAGATCAATTTGTCATAATGCAAGAGGCCATACAATGAAGCACTCTATTCTATGGATTATCCGAATAGTTGCAGTGAAGGAATTAAAAGAATTCTTCCGGGATCCCCGTTCCGTTCTTCTTTCCTTGGTCCTCCCGTTAATTCTTTTTCCCCTGCTATTCTGGGTCTTAAGCGGGGATGAGGAACCATCGATAGAAGAGGCGCATTTTTTTCATATTGGATTGGAACCGGGGATTCCAGAAGATCAATTCATGGAAGATTCCCAAGTTATTTCCTATTCATACCTTGAAGAGCCATTACCCTTCAACTGGAGGAATGAATACCACGTCATACTGACTTCAAATCCAGCGGGGGATATCCCACTAATCCTTTATGACAATTCTGATGCGCTTTCCATCTCCGCTTTTAATTATATACAAAGGCAATATCTACCCTCTAATGTAAGGGAAGGCAAATCAGATGGGGATCCAATAGCTGTGCAGATGGGCCCGGATATGGGCAGGCCGTTGTTTTCTCTGGAGGAAGCTGCCGGCAAGATGTTTCTCGGCCTGATTCTCCCCTTCGTCTTTTTTATTTTCTCTATCACCTGTCCCCTACCCGGCGCAGCAGATTTAAGCTCAGGAGAAAAGGAGAGAGGAAGCTTGGAGCCCCTGTTATCAACGGCAGCACCAAGAAGGGGAATCATATTGGGAAAACTCTCTGCGGCTTCGATAGCTGGTATCTGCAGCGTTTGCGCCTATATTATTGGCATTCTAATTTCCAGCCTCGTTACTCCGGAAATCTTGGGGGATGAAAGGATGATATTTCCCTTAAAGGGAACTCAGATTGCGGTACTTTCCTTCCTGCTTACAGGCTTGACCATTCTTTTTACAGCCATTGAAATATGTGCCGGTTTTATCACCCGGTCTGTACGGGAAGCACAGCTGCTGGCTATGCCTCTGCTCATGATAGGAATGGGTGCCGTCTATACGGCCCAAAACCTGGAAATAGGCCATAAATCCTGGATTTATGCCCATATTCCGCTGGTGAACATCGCACTTTCCATTAAAGAAGCAGCCCTGGATCGAATGATTCTTGAAGATATTGCAGCAACATTCTGCTGGATAATTGTGTATATAGTTCTGATGATCACTCTAGGTAATAAAATGTTTCAGAAGGAACTTTCATTTGCAGCCAAATAGCAGATAGCCAATAACATGTTCTGAATTTCCTTGCTTGTAAAGATCTTTGAAGGTATAGTTAACTTGCATAAATAGTAGGAGAAAATACAGATGGGAATAATTGGACTTTTAGTAGTAGTGATTCTGGTAATTGTCGTTATCAGACTTCTTTAAAGCCTCCACAAAAACGTTCTATTGGCAGTAGATCTCTCTCCAGACAGGTATTAACCTTTAAGATAGGGTTGCTCCTCTGGGGTAAGTCTGTCCCTGATCATAATTGAAGCCTTAAAAAGAAGAAGCCTTCCAGCACCTCTAATGTCCAATCATGTCGGAATGTTTGGTTACTGGATTTTATCGTCCTGACGGTTCAGTAGTTCTTTCAACCGTCGACATGAAGCTGCCCAATGGGGCTAGATTGGCATAATCCTGCCTATCATTCCATTGCCTGCGGAGTTGGATGAGCCTGGAGGAACTTGAGGAGACCTATGAGAACAATAATCGCAATCGGTGGGGGTGAAATAGGAAGGGATGGAAAACCACCGGAAACCACTGCTATCGACCAGAGCATCATTAGAATGACAGGCAAAGAATCTCCGAAAATATTATTCATTCCAACTGCTTCTAATGATGCAGAAGGTTATATCGATTTATTCACTGAATATTTCAGAAACAAGCTAAATTGCCAAGTGGATGTATTACGTCTAATAGAATCTTCAGATTCCCATGATGATTTCCAAGGTAAGATTAATGATGCCGATGCAATATATGTCGGTGGAGGAAATCCGGTGTCCATGTTGAATATCTGGAAGAAAAATGGAATTGATGGATTACTAAAATCCGCCTATGAAACAGGTACAATTATTAGCGGACTAAGTGCTGGAGCTATTTGTTGGTTTCAAAAGGGGTTATCTGATACTCTAAAATTCGAAGATCCCGATGCTCCATTATAACGTTGGTGGCTCATCGTAGGACATGATTTTAAAGCCACTTAAGGGAGGCAAGAGTTATTTCTCAATCCAGAAATAGGACCCATAGGATCCGAAAGAAAGGGCAAAGGAGGGAGAAAGGGTAGCGACATATCGAGCGTTTACCATAATTTCCGGTATGCTTATACCTGTCCATAGGGAGACATGCTCGTTTAATCCGTAGCTCATCGTCATTATTCCAAGTTCCTGGTTGGCCACATGAAATTCTCCGGGCTCCATAGCGAAACCCGTGGGCATTACAATTAGTCGGTTTGATGCGGAATCCTGGGAAAATGTATCCTTTTCTAAGTCAGATATAGTATTTTACTGTGGAAAAGTATAGAATCGATTTAATAAAATAATAGGAGGAATTATTAATGTCGTATGTAGACGAGATAATTGAACTAGTTGTTGAGAAAAACCCTTCTCAGCCAGAATTTCATCAAGCGGTGAAAGAAGTTTTAGAATCATTAAGAGTAGTTGTAGAAAAGAACGAAGAAGAATTTAGAAGAGACGCATTATTAGAAAGACTTGTAAATCCTGAAAGACAAATTATGTTCCGCATTCCTTGGGTGGACGATAAAGGAAAAGTACAAGTAAATACAGGATTTAGAGTACAATTTAACAGTGCAATTGGACCTTATAAAGGTGGATTAAGATTACATCCTAGCGTTAATTTGGGAATTATTAAATTTTTGGGATTTGAGCAAGTATTTAAAAATTCATTAACAGGACTTCCAATTGGAGGCGGTAAAGGTGGTTCCGACTTCGATCCAAAAGAAAAATCAGACAGAGAGATTATGTCTTTTTGCCAAAGCTTTATGACAGAATTAAGTAAACATATTGGTGCTGATACGGATGTTCCTGCTGGAGATATTGGAACAGGAGCAAGAGAGATCGGATATATGTTTGGTCAATATAAACGACTAAAGAATCGTTATGAAGGTGTATTAACAGGAAAAGGACTTTCTTATGGTGGCTCTCTAGCACGTACAGAAGCAACCGGTTATGGTTTGTTATATATTACAGATGAATGTTTAAAACAATAAAAGATTAATATCAAAGGAAAAATTGTAGCGATATCAGGATCTGGAAATGTTGCAATTTATGCAACAAAAAAAGCACAGGAATTAGGTGCGAAAGTTGTAACTGCCTCTGATTCAACTGGTTGGGTTTATGATCCAGATGGTATTGATCTAGAAGCATTGCAAGAAATTAAAGAAGTAAAACGTGGAAGATTGTCAAGTTACAAAGAATATAGACCGAAAGCGGAATATCATGAAGGAAAAGGTATTTGGTCAGTCAAATGTGATCTTGCATTGCCATGTGCGACACAAAATGAGTTACATCTTGAAGATGCTAAACAACTTGTAGCAAACGAATGTATCTATGTTGGTGAAGGTGCAAATATGCCCACCACACTTGATGCAACGGAATATTTACAAGCGAACAATGTATTGTTTGTTCCTGGTAAAGCTGCAAATGCTGGTGGAGTAGCAACAAGTGCTTTAGAGATGTCGCAAAACAGTGAAAGATTAAGTTGGACATTTGAAGAAGTAGATACAAGATTACAAGCTATTATGGTTAATATTTTTAGCAACTTAGATG
>JAQICO010000211.1 GCA_027858495.1 Spirochaetaceae bacterium | reverse complement strand
CCATAGAGGGGGATCTTTATAAACTACGTGCCTCGGGGTCTAAGGGGCATACATGGGCCACCGAAGAGGATGTGCTCTATTCTCTTACCGGAACAGCCAGCCTTTATGGTGGAGCCTATACAGATTTAGAAAGTTTTTACTACCTGGGTAACGGAGTTGGGGGGCAGGCAGACCTGCACAGATCCGTCTCTAGAAATCCCCATAGGCTAACAACACTGGGTTCACTCTATGCCCTGACCTATGAAATGGAAGGCCCCTATAAAAATTATCGAAAAGATATTTCCCAATCCGATGATGATTCTTATCACAGCAATATAGATACCAGTGGAAACGGACTGTCTTCTTCAATGCAATTCTATGCCGAATGGCTGAAAATAAACGATGAAACATTGGGCTTCTTTATACGCCCCTTTGTCGGAGCAAATCTTCCTGGAACCCCCATTCCATTTATGACCGACAGTGATAACCGATTCCTATCCATATATAGTACCGGTTTATACTGGGGAATCCGGAAAGATAATAACTGCTTATACCTAAAATGGGAGATCGATGCTCTATCTGCTTTTAATATATCGATGGGGACGACCTTCTAAGCTGTAATTAACTAGCTTGATTCACTCAGTTACTTGGCTCTTTCTGCCTGTTTCTGTCGAATTTCCTTTTGATCGTCCAAGAGATGTCGAATCAAGGTACGTATATCAAACTCCATATTTGCTTCCGTTGTTGTAGCAAAAATAGGCCGGGGTAGCCTGTTCTCCCGGAACCGACGGATCAGTGTATCAAGCTCCACATGGCTGATGCCTGACCATAACATAACTGGAGGTAGTTTTTCCGCAGGGACCAGTTCCGCCTGGGAGGTATTTTCCAACACCTCAGAGACCTTGAGCCCCACGTGATCTGCCCTGGCGGGTATCAGAGTCACTTCCAGAATGTTCAATTCCTTAAGGAATCCTTCCAGAATAGGAAAACTATCCTCTTTATACCCGCTGATAAAAACCGCCCGAGGCCCGGGCAAGATTCCCTGTTCATCTATTTTCTTAAAGGCCATGAAAATCCGTCCTGCTTTCTTATTGGATTAAATAAAGCTAATAAAATGTCCTGGCCTTGTCAACGTCACAAAATGCTTTGGACAATCTTCTGAACGCTATGTTCACAGTCACACACAGCTGATTATGTTATGAGGAAACAGTTAATAAATGGGATGTAGATCCATTACCTCAATACTGCTGCAGCAAATTCAACATTTCCCGGTCCAGCAGATGCCCCTGGAAATTCTCATAATCCACATCGGCACGATCAGAATCCAAGACACCGAAACCCTCTCTGAAATTCCATAAGGCCCAGCTCCTGCCACTCTCCAATACCAGAGCTGGGTTGGAATGTTTTTGAAAAGCCTCAATATCATCGACCAGTATTTCTAATTGGGCTGCCTGGGAAACTTGAAAGACAGTAATGGATATTTCCGTCCTAGCCGGGAATATCCCCTCTATGATTAAAGGTGCATTTAAATCTCCCTTTAGGGGACCATAAAGATAGTTAGGAAAGTTACTGCCGGGCCAGATGGGTTGGGCCCATTGATCGGAATTATCTATCCACTCTGCTTTGTAATGGGTTAAGCCCTATTGTTTCAAGGGATACCCCGCCTTCTCCAAAGCCCCGACCAATTTGTTCTCCGCATCATGCAAAAACTCCGATGTCAGGGTTTTCTCCCGGTCCAGAAATTCAGCACGCAGGGTAATCCAACGGCCGCCTTCCTGGGGTTCATAAACATCCACGATCCGAAGGTCCACCAGTTCTTTTAACTTTACCTTTTTGGCCGCCATTAGTATGTCAGCCACAGGAGTTTTATCCTGAGCTACCACGGTACAATCGAAGGTGGAGCCAGGGAATTTGGGCAATGGCTGATACTTGGTTTTATCCTTCAATGGCCTGTCCATAAAATCGGTGATATCCAGCACGGCCATTACAACATTTCCCTTAACCTTGAAGTTTCTGTTCATCAAGGGATGGATGCTTCCGATAAATCCGCAGGTTTTACCCATGATTTTAATATCCAGGAATTCCCGGGGATGTCTGCCCATCCAGTCTGCCGGCAACAGAGGATTGGGAAACTTCGCCTGGGGCTCTACAATCTGTGCATTGAGGCTCAGATTTTCAAAAAGATCTTCCATCAGATTCAACATGTCCATAAAGGGTGATGCATTTTTATCAAAAAATACCACTCCAAGCTGGTGGCGTTCCTGACTAAAATCCTTTTCATCTTCCAGATAGCAACGTCCCAATTCAAAAAAGCGGCTGCTACTGTAATGTTTCTGATTTAGGTTGGCCTTTTCCAAGAGAGATGGCACCAGGGAAGACCGCATACGGTCAGTATCGGGACTCATGGGACTAGCAAAGATCAGACTCTCATTTTTTACATCCCACATTGCTGTTTCCAGCAATTTATCTCCCACCATGGGGTAACTGTATATTTCCAGGGCTCTGCCTCGATAAACCAGAAAGTCCTGAATTTTTCTTGCCATTTTTTTGGCTGGCATCAATTCTACGGCATTCACTTCGGTATGGGGAGCCTGGGGAATCAGATTATCATAACCGTAGATCCGTCCAACTTCTTCAATGAGGTCCGCATCCCCTTGGATATCCTTGGTGGCCCGAAAACTGGGCACAGTAACCATAAGGATATCCCCCAGGGGCTCCACCTGAAACTCCAGCACTTCCAGATTCTTGGATATCTCTGCGGAATGTAAGTGAGTACCCAACACAGAGTTAACCCTCACAGGATCCAATTTAATTTTCAGTTCCGGCGTAAACTTTACACCGTCAGTCTCCATCTTTCCGACCACCTCAGCTTCAGGACAGCTCTCCATGACCAGCTCCATGATGCGTAAAACGGTTTTTTCAAGCTGGTTGGTATCCAGAGATTTTTCATATCGTTGACTGGAATCAGTACGCAATCCCAAGCGAGTGGAGGTATGACGGATCCGGGCATCCACCCAGTTGGCCGCTTCGATAAAGATTCTGGTGGTGGAGTCCTTCACACTACTGGTGAGGCCCCCCATAATACCGCCGATTACCGAAGGGCCATCTCCGTCACAAACCATGGTATCCATGGCAATGATATCCCGTTCCATCTCATCCAGAGTGGTAAATTTTATGTCTTCTCCCATCTCTTTTACGATGATCTTCCCCTGACTTATGGTGTCGCGGTCAAAGAGGTGGTTTGGCTGCCCCAGTTCCAGCATTACATAGTTGGAAATATCTACAATATTATTGATGGGCCGCAGACCGCAGGAAATAAGACGCTGCTGCATCCAGCCGGGACTTGGTTTTACGGTGACATTATCCATACTTAACCCGTAATACCCCAAGCATGCACAGCCCTCTTCGACTTTAATGGTCACCGGCGAGGGAAGGTTGGTGTATTTGGAGCGCATATTCTGCATCCAATCGGCAGAGAAGGGTTTCTTTAGGGATTTATGAAAAACTGCGGCCATCTCCCGGGCCATACCGTAATGTCCCCAAAGATCAGGGCGGTGGGTGATGGATTTATTGTCAATATCCAGTAAAACATCGGCCTTAAGATTCAGATATTCCGCCATGGTTTGACCCACAGGAGCATCCTCTCTAAGAACCAGTAATCCATCATGGCCCTCCCCTAGACCTAATTCGTCCTCGGCACAGAGCATTCCTTCACTCAATATTCCCCGGATCTTTTTGGGTTCCAAGGTGAATCCTCCAGGCAGGGTAGTTCCAATGGGAGCAAAGGGCACCTTGAGTCCCACGGCCACATTGGGCGCTCCGCAGACCACCCGTTTTTCACCATCATTGCAGTTAAAACTTACCAGGTTTAATTTATCCGCTTCGGGATGTGGCTCGATTACGGTAATCTGTGCAACGGTTACGGCTTCCATATGTTCATTGGTTAGCTCAACCCCCTCCACTTCACAGGTGGACAGGGTAAATTTTACCCCCAGTTCATCGGGGCTCAATTCCTCGGGCAATTCTGTAAATTCCTTTATCCAATCTAAACTAATTTTCATATTCCATTTCTCCTCATTCGAAAAGACAGGATAAACAAGATAGTCGGACAGGATAGACAAGAATGATATAAGAATGGTACAAAAATTGAAGACCAGCTAAATGGTGCCTTCCATTTTATAGGGCTTTATAATTCCTGTCTTCCAACGTACATCCAGTATCTTTCTTTCTGTCTTTATATGTCCGGTACTTCCTCTTTACCTGCACCCCACCCTCTGAAAAATTCAGTAGTATGCCATTTCCTATTTTCATCGCAGTCAAATAGTTCACCAATTGGACCTCATCGGCCACCTTCAATCCCCTATTTGCCTTTAATTCAATCACCAGTTGATTATCCACTACCATATCTACCCGGTAATGACCTACTCGACAGCCCTTATATATCACATCCAGAGGCACCTGTCTCTCCACAGTGAACCCTCGATTTAGCAATTCAACAGCAAGAGCATTCTCATAGACAGACTCTAAATACCCACTACCCAATAACGAATGAACCTCATAAGCAGCGCCTATAACATCATGAGTAAAAGATTTTTCCACATAATCCCCCTACTCATATATAGAATCCTAAACTCAAATATCCTCAAATAAATCTATCTATCCTGTCTATCTATCCTGTCTATCTATCCTGTCTATCTATCCTGTCTATCTATCCTGTCTAT
>JAQICO010000273.1 GCA_027858495.1 Spirochaetaceae bacterium | reverse complement strand
AGCGCTGGAATCGATTATGAGCCTGTGAACATCTAGAGGAATTTTCAGAATTGCGCTAGGATTTTCCGCGCGCTTATTCTTTTTTTGATATAAATATATTTATTGAAAACTATCTCAATTCTGAGCCATTACGTTGGTTCTTGCAGGGGAGTCATGAAAGATATGTTATATACATCTTTTTATGAAAAAGGAAGGGGATATAACATCTTATGAGTTCAAATCCCCGCCCATCTGTCCTTTGGGTAGGTGGATCTTGAAAACGATGGCAGCACCACGCAGTAAAAAGGTCATCAGCAGGGGCAGTCCCATTTGCCAGGTGTAACCTAATTGCAGGGGATAAATCAGCACAAATAGCAACGCCCCTGCTAAACTGGCCGTGGCATAAAAATCCCGGGAAATCACCGCCGGCACTTCTCTTACCAGCATATCCCGTATTATCCCTCCGCCGGTGGCCGTAACCGCACCGGTAAAGAGTATTCCCACCAGACCCAGCTGATAGTCCATGCCCTTGGCTGCACCGATTGCGGTAAACACACCCAATCCCAGGGCATCGGCCCACTTTATCAGGCTCCATTCCCGTCGGATAAAACGCTGGGACATAAATACTAACAGACCCACTGCCAAGGCCACAATGAGATAACGTTCATCTCTAAAGGCGGCAGGAGGGGTATCTCCTAGAACCAGGTCCCGCAGCATGCCGCCGCCGGCACCGGTGATGGTGGCAAGAACCACCACCCCCAGAATATCCAGTTGGTGGCGCAGGGCCTTGATGGCTCCGGTGAAGGCAAATACTGCAGTTCCCAGCAGGTCTAGGCCGTATATCAGCCCGTGGGGATCCAAGCCTAGGCTCCTAACCCTGGAAAGGCCAGGTTCAGCACTTCTTCAATGCGGGTTACCGGATAAAAGGTTATACCCTGACGTATATGTTCAGGAATTTCATCGAGATCCCGTTCATTTGCCTGGGGGATGATTATCTCTTTGATTTTATTCCTTCGGGCTGCAATGGTTTTTTCCTTCAATCCGCCTATGGCCATCACCTCTCCGGTCAAAGAAAGTTCTCCGGTCATGGCCATGTTCGCCTTGATACGTTTATTAAGATACATGGATATCAATGCCACGGTCATGGTTATACCGGCCGAGGGGCCGTCTTTGGGCGTGGCTCCTTCGGGGATATGCAGATGGATGTTGTTTTTCTCAAACCAGTCCTTATTGTCCAGCAGCAAGGGACCTCGTTTCCGAAGATGGGTGAAGGCGATATTGGCGGATTCTTTCATCACATCTCCCATTTGGCCGGTCAGTTTAAGAAGGCCCTTGCCTGGTGTATATACCGCTTCGATAATCAGGGTATCTCCTCCCATGCTAGTCCAGGCAAGACCGATGGCCGTCCCTGAGATGGAGGCTCTTTTAATTTCATCACCCCGGAAGTAGGGTTTTTTAAGGTAATCCACCAGAGCTTCCTTGGTTATTTTTATGGGCAGTTCCTTTTCCTGGGTGACCACTTGATAGGCCGCCTTTCGGTTGATGCGGTCAATGGCCTTCTCCATATTACGCATACCGGCTTCCCGGGCGTATCCCTCGGCAATGGCCTTAAGAGTGGTTTTATTATAACGGATGGATTTTTTATCCAGCCCGTGTTTTTTCAAAGATTTGGGGATGATATATTTTCTGGCTATCTCCACCTTCTCATCGGCGATATAACCGGAGAGACGAATCACCTCCATTCTATCCAGCAGCGGACGGGGTATGCTATCCATGCTGTTGGCCGTACAGATAAAAAGAATCTGAGACAGGTCAAAGGGCAGGTCAAGGTAGTGATCCCGGAATTCGATATTCTGCTCGGGGTCCAGGGTTTCCAGCAGGGCCGAGGAGGGGTCTCCCTGGTAGCTGCTTCCCAGCTTGTCGATTTCGTCGATCATAAAGACTGGTGCTTTGGTTTTTACAATTTTTAAACCCTGAATAATCTTACCGGGCATGGCCCCCACATAGGTTCTACGGTGGCCCTTGATCTCCGCTTCATCGCGCATTCCTCCCACACTGAAACGGAAGAATTTTCTATTCAGCGTATGGGCAATGGATTTCCCAATGGAGGTTTTTCCCACTCCCGGTGGACCTACCAGCAGGATGATGGAACCCTTGGTATCCTTTTTTAGTTTACGCACTGCCAGGTATTCCATGATACGTTCTTTCACATCGTCAAGTCCGTAATGGTCTCTATCCAGGATCTTTTGACCCTTGGCAATGTCTATTACATCGGGTTCGGGATCTTCCCAGGGCAGGTTTACTATGGTGTCCAGATAATTCCGGGTAACTACAAATTCTGAGGAACTGGGCTCCATCAGCTGGAATTTTTCCAGTTCGGAATCCACCTGTTCCTTTATTTCATCCTGAAAGTCCAGCTTATCTATTTTCTCTTTGAACTTCATATATTCTGAAGACTGGGCGTCCGAGGGTTCTCCTAATTCTTCCTTGATAGCCTTGAGCTCTTCCCGGAGGAAATAATCCCGTTGACTTTTTTCTATGCGCTCGTTGATTTCACCGGCGATCTTCCGCTGTATGCGGATCAGCTCCTGCTCATTCTTTATAAAGATGAGAACCTGTTCCATACGGTCACGAACATTGAGGGTCTCTAATATTTTCTGCTGCTTGTCCCTGTCGATGTTCAGTATGCTGGCGATAAAGTCGGCAATCTTTCCTGGATTATCGATGTTCACCATGTTGAGGCGCATCTCTTCGGAGAAAAGGGGATTCTCTTCGGAGATCAACTTCATCTCCTGAATCAGCGAACGGGTCAGGGCTTTGATCTCATCGGGGGGACCGTCGATCTCGTCCTTGAGATATTCCACCTGGGCCACAAAGGGGGCGCTTTTGTTCATCAATTTATCGATGCGGAAACGTTTCACCGTGGTGATAAACAGGTTGATACCACCGTCGGGTAGGTTCACCTTTTTAACAATCCGCGCCACCGTACCTACACGGTATACATCTTCCGGACCGGGGCGTTCATCCATCTCTTGCTTGGTGAGAACCAGACCGATGGCATTGTCCTTTTGAAGGGCCTCTTCCACGGTCTTTTTATCCTGACCTGACGTAATCATCACCGGGGTGAATATTCCTGGAAAGATGGGTTTACCTACGATGGGAATAATATTAAGAATTTCCGGTAAATTCTGATCTGCTGAAATAATTTGCTTATCCATTGGTTATCAACCTCCTCAAAGGGTCCTGTTCAAAAATTTGCAATTGCTTATGGGGGACCACAGCTCATAGTACATGTTATGGAAATCAGCTGTTAAAATACTAATAGCTAAGCCTTTTGGCAATGGGATTTTCCTTTAGTATAATAAAAAAGTCTCTTTCAATGTTCCCAACCTCTGACATTGACATTTACTATATATAATAATCACCTAGAAACAACAGCTACTTTCAGGGTATTAGGGATCTACATTTTCCACAACCACCGCTGAAAAGTACTCAGAAATTCCTCAACAAATTCCAACGATTCCCGAACTCCATAGAAAACTCCATGGAGGATCCAATTAACCCTCTCCCGACAAATCCCCGCTACTTCTGCATGGGTGATATGCGGTTGGGAAGCCTTCTTGTTAATCCGGAATTCTTTGATGTAATTGTGATAAAACTGGAAGAGGGCAAATCGATTCATGCTGTTACAACTGT
>JAQICO010000397.1 GCA_027858495.1 Spirochaetaceae bacterium | reverse complement strand
GTATACCAGCATTTTTTACATTGAAACCGCTGGATCTTACCCATTAAGAGATTGCTTTCGAATCCTTTTTTTCTAAAGCTTCCAGGTTCTGAACTGTCACTCTCATGGGTGGAGCATTGTGGGTTCGGACAGTAGGGGATGTGATGCATTTTCAGCCTCCTATATATAACTAATAGGAGGTTGAGGTGCATTTCTCTTCAGCTATAGCCTGAATTTATGTCAGGAAAAGGGGACATTAACAGAACCTTACTGGCCTATCACCAAGATATTGCAGAAAAATGGACTATGAGGCGGTTAAGAAAAAAATTGGAGTAAGAACGGACATTTCAAAAAACTTAAATCGGGATATTGAAGAAACCCTGGCCAGGGAAAAAATACACTTTGAAGAGAGAGGGGTTATGACCCTGGCTTATTTAAGATATCGAGGAGAATACAATTGGAAACTGGGGCTCCATTGGATGAAATTTATGGGGCTGCTGAAAAGAAAGCATATAATTCCCCATGATGCAGAGCTCTATGGCATAGGCTATGAAAATCCGGATTTTGCCAGGGCAGAACAATGTTATTATGACTCCTGTATCAGGGTGGAAGATGGTTTTGCTCTTTCACCCGGCTTATCAACATTAACCATTCCATCCTTTCGTTATGGGGTTTTTCCCTTTAAAGGAACAGGCGAGGAATTACAAAATCTTTTTTTCTTTATTTACGGTACATGGCTGGAAGAAGAAGGTTTATATCCCGCTGAGGGGCCTGTTTTGCAACGGATTAAAGCTGCTCCCAAAGGACCGGTGCTGGACCTGGAATTGATGTTGCCTGTGGTAAAAAAGTGAAGATTGGGAACCCCGACAGACAATATTCTATGATCATGCGTGCCCTGGAATATTTGAATCATTGAGATCCTATGGGGAATGAGGAATAGGTTTAGTCTTTAAAGCTATTGTCCTGTTTGGGGAAATTCCATAAACTAAGTTCATGAAAATAGACCATATCGGCCTTTGGTGCCGGGACCTAGAAAAAATGCGCCAGTTTTACGAAGAGTACTTCGAGCTGATTCCCTCGGAATTATATCACAATGAAGACACGGGATTCCGTTCCTATTTTATGCAGTTCCCCAAGGGGCCTCAACTGGAATTGATGAACCAGGAAAGCATGGCTGGGACTGTGGCTGAGGGTATTCCCTTTGGTTTGGCCCACATGGCCTTTTCTTTGGGTTCAGAAGATGCGGTGGATAAGAAGACCCATCAATTGGAAATGGCGGGGTTCACCCGGATCGGCGGCCCCAGAATTACCGGCGACGGTTATTACGAAAGTGTGGTATTGGATCTTGAGGGGAATCGGCTGGAATTGACGGTATAGAGGGGAGAATCTGAACCACGGAAAGCTCGGAAGGGGAAGGGAGAAGAGTTGACAGCGGATCAAACGGATGGGAAGGGAAGGAAAGGGGAGTGATGAACCGCAGAAAGCTCGGAATGGTGGGTTGGGCGTTGTAGCGGTGAACGGAAGGGGAAGAAGGGGAATAGGGATATTGACGGTTTAGAGGGATTGCTTTTGTAGAATATAATGGGTACTTCTTCCTCCGGCAGATCCTTTGGACAGAATTTTCTTTTCTACCAAATCTTTGATATCTCTGCCCGCTGTATCCTGGGAGCATTTACATAGTTTTGCCCATTTGCTGCTGGTGAGTTTTCCTTTAAAATCAGCAGTTAACAGCCCCAGAATTTTTTTTTGCCTAGGATTAATATGCTGCTGGTTTACATAATCCCAAATGATTTTCCGTTTACAAGATTTTTCTACTTCTTCTAAAGATACATCCAGACTTTTTTCTAGACAATCCAGATACCAGATCATCCATGCTGTACAATCCAGGTCGCCTTTCTGGGTTTTCTCTAAAATTTGATAGTACTCCCTACGCCTTTTATAGATCTGTCCAGACATACTGTAATAGCGATTGGTAGAATGATCAGAACGGACCAGGAACATTTCAGAGAGGGTACGTGCGATTCTGCCATTACCATCTTCAAAGGGGTGGAGTGTGACAAACCACAGATGGGCTATGGCGCTCCGAAGAAGCCAGTTTGCATTTTCCTTTGGATTATTGAACCAGTAAAAAAAGGATTCCAGTTCTTTAGGAAGATTCTTTGCAGGGGGGGCTTGAAAATGCACTTTTTCTTTACCCATGGAACCTGAAATCACCCTCATCGGTCCCTTGCTGTCATCTCTCCAATGTGCTGTTTAATTTTGGCTCTTCCGGCATAGTTGTGGAATAATTTGAAAATAGTTTATTATTTTCAAATGGATGATAAAGAATTATATAGACAAATAC
>JAQICO010000263.1 GCA_027858495.1 Spirochaetaceae bacterium | reverse complement strand
GCCATATTCTCCGATGCATTGCACGATCTGGGAGACAGCCTCTCCCTGGCCCTTTCCTGGATTTTTGAAAAACTGTCCAAAAAAAAGCGAAGCCGCAGCTTTACCTACGGCTTTGGACGTTTTTCCATTTTGGGAGCCCTGATCAACGGCCTGGTTTTATTGGGCGGTTCGGCCTTTGTTCTTTACCGGGCTATACCGGCACTGTGGCATCCCAACGAGCCCAACGCCAAGGGAATGCTGGCCATGGCTGTTTTGGGTATTTTGGTTAACGGGGCTGCGGTGTTCCGTCTGAAGAAAGGAGACTCACTCAACGAACGGGTGGTCCTTTTTCATCTTCTCGAAGACCTCTTCGGCTGGGTTGCTGTATTGATAGGCAGTGTGATTATTTATTTCTGGGATTTAACCATCATCGACCCTATTTTATCCTTTTTGATAGCCGGAGTGATTCTCTTTAATGTATTCAAAAATATAAAAGAAGCCTTGATGATCTTTTTACAGGCGGAATTGAATCCTCAGAAGCAGCAAGGTCTATTGGATAAGATCCAGCAGATTGAGGGAGTGGACAGCCTTCACGATCCCCATTTCTGGACCCTGGACGGCCGGCAGAACATAGCTTCTCTGCATTTGGTACTCCAGGGCAATCCAAATCTTGAAAGCTGTATAGAAATCAAGGAACAATGCCGCAGTCTGCTGCAGAACAAGGGATATAATCACAGCACCCTGGAATTGGAAACCATGGATGAAGCCTGTGAATACGAAAACTGCTGATATTTCTATAACAAAAATATCAGCAGTATAGTCTAAAATAATAAAGCTACTTCCCTTGGAAAGTAATCTCCCTTAAATGCTCTTTAAGATATTCCCCAGAGTTCCGCTGGGTCTCATGGCACTTTCAACCTTGGCAACATCGGGGTAATAATAACCGCCCATATCCACAGGCTGGCCTTGAGCGGCGTTTAATTCATCCAGGATCTGTTCTTTCTGCTGGTCCATGGAACGGTAAACCCCTTGGAAGAGCTGTTTCAGCTGGGCGTCTTCCTGCTGCTCTGCCAGGGCTTTGGCCCAGTAAAGACAGAGATAAAAATGGCTGCCCCGGTAATCCAGTTGGTTCACCTTACGGGAGGGTGATCGGTTTTCTTCCAGATACTGACCGGTGGCATCGTCCAGACAGGTGGCCAATAGCTGGGCGCGGGGATTACGAAATTTTAAAGCCAGGTGTTCCAGAGAAACCGCCAGGGCCAGAAATTCCCCGAGAGAGTCCCAACGCAAATGGCCTTCGGAAAGGAATTGCTGAACATGTTTAGGAGCAGATCCTCCCGCACCGGTTTCAAATAATCCGCCGCCCTTCATCAGGGGAACGATGGATAACATTTTGGCGCTGGTTCCAAGTTCAAGAATAGGAAACAGGTCGGTCAGATAATCCCTGAGAACATTTCCTGTAACAGAGATAATATCCTTGCCCTGGGTGATGCACTGAAGGGACAACTCCGTGGCATCCACGGGAGATAATATGCTGATGTCCAACCCCTGGGTGTCCTCATCCTTCAAATAAATCTCTACTTTTTCCTTGATCCGGCAATCGTGGGCCCGTTGAGGATCCAGCCAAAAGACCGCCGGAGATCCGCTTTGACGGGATCGGCGTACTGCCAGGCTGACCCAGTCTCTTACAGGAGCGTCTTTCACCTGACACATCCGGAAAATATCACCCTGCTCCACTTGCTGTTCCAAAAGAACATTACCCGAGGGAGTGATGACCTTAACCACACCGCTGTGGGGAATTTCAAAGGTTTTATCATGGGAGCCGTATTCTTCAGCCTTCTGAGCCATGAGTCCCACATTGGAAACCGATCCCAACACGGAAGGATCCAGAGCACCATGCTCCCGGCAATAATCAATGGTAGTGGCATAAACGCCGGCATAACTGCGGTCGGGAATCAAGGCCTTGGTATCTTGCAGGCTGCCGTCGGGTCCCCACATACGTCCGGAATTACGAATAGCTGCCGGCATGGAGGCATCGATAATCACATCGCTGGGAACATGAAGATTGGTGATACCTTTGTCGGAGTCTACCATGGCCAGCTTGGGGCCATTATGCAGACAATGTTGTATATCAGAAAGAATTTCATCTTGTTTTTTCTGGGGAAGGTCCTTAATACGCTGGGTGAGATCTCCCATACCATTATTGGGTTTTATACCTAACTCATTAAAAGTCTCGCCATGCTTTTCAAAAAGGTCTTTAAAAAACACCGATACAACATGACCAAATATGATGGGATCGGAGACCTTCATCATGGTAGCCTTAAGGTGAACCGAAAATAATAGATCCTTTTCTTTGGTATCCTTCATTTCTTTCTCGATAAAAGACCGAAGGGCGGCTTTTTCCATCACCGCAGAATCGATGATTTCGCCCTTCAGTAATGGAGCAAAGTCTTTGAGTAGGGTTTTTCTTCCCTGAGAATCCACCAATATTATAGAAAACTGATCGTCCTGGTCCAGGATTATGGCTTTTTCACTGCCGTAAAAATCCCCCTGATCCATCATGGCCACATGGGATTTACTATCCCTGCTCCATGGCCCCATACTATGGGGATTCTTTTTTGCAAAGTTTTTTACAGCCCTGGGCGCTCGACGATCGGAGTTCCCCTCCCGGAGTACAGGATTCACCGCACTTCCCTTCACTTTATCATAACGAATTTTAATTTCTTTCTCTTCATCGCATTGAGGACTATCAGGATATTCAGGAAGGGCATATCCCTTTTGCTGAAGCTCCTTAATGGCTGCTTTTAACTGAGGCAAAGAAGCGCTGATATTGGGAAGCTTAATTATATTTGCCTGGGGCTTTGTTACCAGCTCTCCCAGTTCAGCGAGGGTGTCGGACACTCGTTGTTCTTCCTTTAAAAAATGGGGGAACTGAGACAAAATCCGCCCGGCCAGAGAAATGTCCCGGGTTTCCAGCTCAACACCTGCAGCTTTGCAGAATGCCTGCACCATGGGTAAAAAAGAATAGGTAGCCAGAGCCGGAGCTTCATCGGTTCTTGTATAAATAATCTTTGGGGTCATGTTGATATTTCCTGTTTATTTTGATTTTAGAAAATTATATCACCCTTGGCCCGCAAGGTTAAAGCCCTAAGATAGATATTTCCCTTGACATTGCATCAATGTTAGCACTTACTTATATATATATGAAGGAAACAGAATTAAAAATAAGAAATGCCGCGCTTAAACTTTTTTCAAAGGAAGGGTTCAGTGCAGTCAGTACAAAAAGAATTGCAGCTGAAGCAGAAATTTCCGAGGTCACCCTCTTTCGATATTATGCAACCAAAAGGGAGTTACACCAGGATATATTAAAGAAGAATCTAATTGAACCCAGCCTGGAATATCTGCAGCCTCAAAGTTTTATCTGCCAATGGCACAGCGATTTAAACCGTTTTGCCGGTATAATGGAACAATTCATTTTAGATAATCGTGCACTTCTGCACATGCAGCTAAAAGACCATAGTAGAATAAATGAAGAGTTGCCTATTTTGAGAGACTTCCAGGATAAGCTCATTACTTTTTTGACTAAATATATTGAGCTGCACTACAAACAAAGTGAACCCAGTAACCAGCATTCAGAAACCATACTAGAGGGATTGTGGGGAATTATTCAGAACCACCACCTGATAAATGTAATACCCCAGGATCAAGCCTGTAGAAGATGCTGCGACCATCTTATCCAGGCATATTATTTATTGATGACCCAATAATTAAGCCTTGCGACAGCCCCATTTATTAAAAGAGGGTTGCCTTGGCAATCTTCGATGCGGTAGGTTTATCCACCAGATATTCTATTATTTTCAAGCCCAATAAACCAGCAGTTCCTATGGCCCTGGATGTAATAATATTTCCATCGCTAACCACGGATTCCTCCACAAATAGAGCGCCGGAAACCTCTTTTTCAAAACCGGGATAACAGGTGAAGCGGCGTCCATCTAAAATTCCCGTTTTTGAAAGAACCACTGCCGGGGCCGCACAAATAGCTGCCACCATTTTACTATCGTTATGCATCTGTTTTATCAGGGAAATCAATTCATCACTGTCGGCCAAGTTTTTACTGCCGGGCATTCCGCCCGGTAGAAAGATACCATCCAGGTCATGAGGCAGTTCGTCCAAAGTATAATCGGCCTCTATGGTAATTCCATGACCGCCGGTTATAAGAAATCCATCAAGGCCCGTCATTAAAATAGAAATACCAGCTCGGTTCATTAAATCTGCCGGAATAACGGCCTCACCCTCTTCAAAACCATGGGCAAGAATTATAGCGACTTTCTTCATTATTTCTGCACCTCTTTATCTTCTTTAACCTGTTGTTGTTCTGCCACCTTTAGAATCTCATCTCCACTGAGCAAGCGGGTAATATTAAGCAGAATGATAAAGTTTTCATCTATTTTACCCATTCCCTGAATAAAGGAGGTATCCACCTTTGTACCCATTTGAGGGGCCGGCTGTACATCCTCCTGGGCAATTTCTATAACGGCCTCCACAGAATCGGTAAGCAATCCCATAACCACCATTTCATCTTTCCATTCTATTTCAACCACTACGATACTGGTATCCACAGTGACCTCTCCCTTGGAAAGGCCGAATTTCAGCCGTAAATCTATAACAGGAACCACACTACCCCGTAGGTTAATAACACCACACATAAAATCAGGCATGCGGGGAACCTTGGTTACATCATTATATTCCAGAACTTCTCTTACATGAGAAACCGAAAGAGCAAAATGCTCCTGATCCACCCTAAAGGTTAAATACTGACTTAAAAGAGTTGTTTCCATTATTTTCTCCTGAACCGATATAATCCCGATAAGTTGAAAAAGATATCCGGGATGCTTACCTAATTTTGAGTCATCCATCGGGGAAAATCAAACCTAGTTCTGTTTTTTTTCAGAATTCACCTTGGAACAGCAACTTGAAGAATCCCCATTGTCGGAACATTTTCCCTGACAATCACATCCCTCCATAACTTCGTCGGGCATAGGGGGATCCTCAAGGCGATTTTCCGGCTTAAGAAGCTCCAATAACCGGGGAATCAAAGATTCAAGCTGCTCATCTATTATTTGGTGATCCAGATGTTCGGCCAGTCGGCAGCCAATAAACTGGAATTCCCGAGTAAAATACAAATCCCTAAGATTCAATGATGTTATTTCTTTATACAAATCTTCAATGGCTACACCAGGAAGACAAAATTGAAATATACCATTCTCAACGGAAGAAACCATAATTTCAGGTATTTCTATTTCAATCATACTGATAAAATAATCTCTTATTTCATTTATTTTTAAATCCATGAGACCCCCTTACATTGCTCAATAAACCCCTAGTTTTTTTCAGGATTATACACCCATGGAACGATGGGTGAAGGACTTCTTACCGGAACTGTAATCTTCCACAATTTGCCCCTTTCCATAGAGCTTCCATTTGTAGATCATCAGTCCTTCCATACCCACAGGACCGCGTGCATGGATTCGATTGGTGGAGATTCCCACCTCTGCGCCCAATCCATAGCGAAAACCATCGCTGAAGCGGGTGGAACAATTCCAGAAAAGATCACCGGAGTCTACCCGGTTCATAAAATTATCCGCAGTAACAGAATCAGCCGTAATAATTGATTCGGTATGGCCGGAGCCATAACGGTGAATGTGATTGATGGCTTCATCCATGGAATCCACAATCTTAATCGAGAGAATATAATCCAAATATTCCGTGGCCCAGTCCTGATCGGAAGCAGCCTTGATTTGGATGATGTCACAGGTTCTTGAACATCCTCTAAGTTCTGTATTTTTTGCTTCCAGAGCTGTTTTTAATCTGGGTAAAAGGGCTTCAGCCACTTTACTATGCACTAATAAAGTTTCTAAGGCATTACATACAGCCACATACTGGGTTTTTGAATCCACAGTAACATTAATGGCCATATCTAAATCAGCCTTTTCATCCACATATAGATGACAGATTCCATCGGCATGGCCCAATACGGGGATAGATGAATTATCCATGATAAATTTTACAAACTCGTTGGATCCCCGGGGAATGATCAGGTCGATATATTCATCCAGAGCCAACATCTCACGCACCTCTTCTCTCGACTGGGCCAGCTGAATCCAGCCGGTGGGAATTCCTGCTTTCTCCGTTGCCTGGGCAATTAACTCAACCAATATTTTATTGGTCTCCATGGCCTCGCTGCCGCCCTTTAAGATAACTCCGTTTCCGCTTTTTAGACAAAGGGTGGCAATCTGCACCAGCGCATCGGGCCGGGATTCAAAGATCATTCCGATAACTCCTATGGGGCAAGCAACTTTATAGAGCTCCAATCCCTGGTCCAGTTCGGTAGCCTGAAGTACCTTGCCCACAGGATCTTTTAAATCCTTAAGGGAATCAATTCCCAGACAGACCTGATCTATTTTGGAGGAATCAAATTTTAGTCTTTTTAAAAGAGGAGCCGCTAAATTTTCCTTTTCTGAACGTTGCATATCCTGGTTATTGGCAGAAATAATCTCATTGCTATGGGATTTCAATATATCTTTTATAAATTGAAGAGCCTTATCCTTCTGTTCTGTACCCAGGGCCGCCAGCTTCCTGGATGCATCCTTACAGATTTTTGCTGCTTCTTTCATAGAATTACTCCTTAAAAATAAAGCTTTATAATAGCTAGTTGTGAGATTTATTGCAATGTTCCAAATAATTCAAAAAAATCCTTCCATTATTTTGCATTATCCAAAAACAGGGATTATATTATTCTTTATTAGATCCCCCAATAAATAGAGAGGGCAATATTATGTTACAGGTATTGATAGTGGAAGACCTTCCGGCAAACCGGGCTGTTGCAGTTTTTCATCTTCAAAAATTGGGCTGTCAAACCCAAACAGCTGAAGATGGACAGGAAGCCCTTGAAAAATGCCAAGAACAACGGTTTGATCTGGTTTTTATGGATTTGGAAATGCCTAGAATGAACGGCCACTATGCTCTGTAAAATTTAAGGGAAAATAACATTCCGAACAATCTAACCCCCATTGTGGCCCTGACAGCCGATCAGGACGAAGAAAAAAAGGAAATCTGCCAGCAGGAAGGTTTCAACGATATCATCACCAAGCCCATAAGCAGAGACCAGCTACAGCGCGCTCTGGACCGTTGGATTCTTTAGTTGATCTTTTTTTCCCGTTTTACCTTGGCGCCCTCATCCTTTTTACATTCCAAGCGATAGGCTAGGTCTTCCACCCTGCATCCAGAACCAAGATGAACCTGATCTGCCTCAAGAAAGACCACTCTCCCCTCCTTCAGATCCACCAGGGGTGCATTAAGAATTCCCAGGCAATTTAGCAAGCCCGATGAATGAACACTGTCACTGCGAATGGATCGATCAACCGATAGACTTCCGGAATTTTCAAGTTTTAAAAGCTGCATGTCTCCCTGGCAATTTAATGTTCCCGAATTGCTTAGGTCCACGCCAGAATAGTCTCCCTTGCAATGCAGCCGGCCTGAATTGAATACCGTTCCAGCCTGGATATTACCTTCAACATATATTTCACCCTGAAAATCCAATAGCTTACAAATAAGATTTCCCTTGATTCGAACCATACCGATTCCGGTGAGTTTATTCATCTTGGCCTGGCCTTCAATGGTCAGAGAACCCTGAACATCCAGTTGGTCAAATTCCCCGTCCCCTTTTATGAGTAGTTGATCTAACACATGAAGATTACCCTCTTTATAGTTCCCATTTACCGTTCTTGAACTGGGAGCCTTGGCTTGATTAAAGCTTTTAGAAAGGTCATCAAAAAGGCCCTGAAGGTTGCTTTTAAATTTATCCTTATCAAAATCGGCCACTAAATTTTCAATTTCAGAACCCACTTCTTTTCCAATATCCTTCAATTTTCTGGAAAACTCTTGAAATGCCTGATCTCCTGTGGCAGTCCGTTGTTTAAACATGCGTTGGGCCTGGTCGGCATCGATGGATCCATTTTCAAGCCCGCTTAGAATTTCATCTCTCTTTTCTGCGCTGCAGCGGGGCAGCTCCTTGGAAAAATTAAAGGCCTGGCCCATGGTTATACGACCCTGTTTCACCAGCTCTTCCAAGCGTTGTTCAATAAATGTCATGGTCAATCTCCCTTTATTAGTATGACACATTTAAATGCAGATTTGTATAAAAGATTTTTAAAAGGCCCATCCATTCATGGGAAATATCCCCTATTGAAACATGCAATTTTCAATTATTCCCCAAACTTCCTGGGGTTCTTCTGCGCAATAATCCGGATTAAACGGTTCCAGCTGCTTCCGGCGACGGAATCCCCAGGTTACCGCACAGGATTTGATTCCGCCATTAACTGCAGTCTGCAAATCCACTTCCATATCTCCCACATAGAAACAATCCTGAGAAGGGACCCCCATTTGCTCTGCTAAAAAAAAAGCTCCAGAGGGATCTGGCTTCTGGGGACGAAGATCCGATCTTCCCGCCAGGGGGAAAGGCCAAAATTTAGGAAAATAATGCTGTAACATAATCTCTGCGGCCCTATGTTCTTTATTAGTATTCACTGCAAAGGGGATTCCCTTTTCTTGTAAATTAGATAACAACTGAGGGATTCCCTCATAGGGCGCCACATCCTGATTCCAGCATTTACTATAGTAGTTTTTCATGGCTTGAAAAGAATCCTCTACTGGAATGTCTTGCCGGCCCCTTATAATCAAAGCCTTTTTTACCAGTTGTTTCATACCATTGCCCACCAATACCGAGGTTTCTTCCAAGCTGAAGGGTTTAAGGTTCCATTGCTCCATCATTAGATTAAGTGCCCAGGTTAAACCGGGCAAACTATCTATGAGGGTTCCGTCTAAATCAAAAATAATGCCTTTCATATTGGGTAATAGAATATCCATAACCCAAGGCTAATTCAACCATCAAAGCTGGGACAGTTATTGAAGAAGAAGCATTTTCAGTTATCGGGCTGCATCCATACTAAAGTTACTTGACAAATAATCAAGTTTGTTTTAAATTACCTTTAAACTAAGAGTATTAAATCTGAAGTTGGGGAGATAACAATGGCAAAAACACGATATCCCTTTGGCGAGCGGCTGCGAAGGGTTCGGGAACGGCGGAAACTCACCATGAAACAGGTAGCCGCGGAAGTTGGTGTTAGTGAAAGCCTTATTTCGCAGATTGAAAGAGATCGGGTATCTCCTTCTCTGGATACCCTTCTATCCATGGCTGATGTTCTACAGGTGGATCTGGATTATCTCTTTGAAGATTATAAAAAGGTTCCCCAGGTCTCCATTGTCCGTAAAAATCAGCGTAACAGCCGGGTGCAGGATCAGGTATGCTACGAGGAGCTTTCCCGATTTTCCGAACAGGGAGACCAGCACGGGATTGAAGCCTTTTTAATCACCATAACCCAGGGTGAAGAAAAGGGAGATCAGGAGTATGGCCATCCCGGAAGAGAGCTTGGGTTTTTACTAAAGGGCAAGGCAGAGCTGATCTACGGGAAGGAAGAATACAAATTGGAGGAGGGAGATTCCATCAGTTTTTCCTCGGAGATTCCCCACCGCCTAATCAATACCGGTAAGGAAGAGCTGCAGGCCCTGTGGGTAATTACCCCTCCCCGCCTATTCACCAAAAGTTAGAAAAAAGTTTTTTCATAAGGAGAGGCTATCAAATTAATAAAATTGGATCTCCGGGTAAATCCGGAGGGGCCCTTAACCATAGAAGGAGTAAATCATGGGTAAAACAACAGCTGAAAAGATTTTTGAAACCCATTTGGTTGAAAAACCTGACCAGGAAATTTTTGTATTAAACCTGGACAGGGTTTTCTGTCATGAAATCACCACCCCCATCGCCATCAACGATTTGGTGAGCAGGGGAAAGGATCGGGTTTATAATCCCGATAATATTAAAGCGGTTATCGATCATGTGACCCCCGCCAAGGACAGCAAGACTGCAGAACAGGGCCGTACCCTTAGAGAATGGGCCCATAGAAATAATATTAAGGATTTCTACGATGTAGGTCAAAATGGAGTCTGTCACGCCCTGTTCCCCGAACAAGGTCATGTGAGACCAGGCTTCACCATCATCATGGGAGACTCTCATACCTGTACCCACGGAGCCTTTGGGGCCTTTGCCGCAGGAGTGGGAACCACCGACTTGGAAGTAGGAATTCTCAAGGGTGTCTGTGCCTTCCGTTTTCCCAAGACCATCAAGCTAGAGGTAAGCGGTGAAAAATCCGAGGGCGTTTATGCCAAGGATATCATCTTGGAAATAATCCGAACTCTCGGAGT
The DNA here is from genome assembly GCA_027858495.1 of Spirochaetaceae bacterium. Lineage (GTDB taxonomy): Bacteria > Spirochaetota > Spirochaetia > DSM-2461 > DSM-2461 > JAQICO01. The sequence goes on along the minus strand of JAQICO010000263.1, from coordinate 427 downwards.
GAATGGAGCCACCGATCAGGTGATTGAATTCACCGGGGATACCGTAAAAACCATGTCCATGGAAGAAAGAATGACCCTCTGTAATATGGCCATTGAAGCGGGAGGAACCTGTGGGATCTGTCATCCCGATGAGACGACGGTGGACTATCTGTGGCCCTTTATTAAGAGTGACTTCTCCAGCAAGGAAGCTGCACTTAAGGATTACAGCCGCTGGATCAGCGACGACGATGCGGAATATACCGAGGTTCTGAAGATCGACGTATCCTCTCTGGAACCTAAAATGACCGTGGGTTTTAAACCCGATCAGGTTAAAACCATAAAAGAGATGGAAGGCACTGCTGTAAACCAGATCTATATCGGTTCCTGTAACAATGGACGAATAGAAGACCTGAGGGAAGCTGCCAAGGTTTTATAGGGCAATAAAATC
>JAQICO010000316.1 GCA_027858495.1 Spirochaetaceae bacterium | reverse complement strand
TCTGTGTCGTTGTTATAATTGTCCAAATCCAATCGAGCCGTTCTCAAATAAAGTTCCATAGCCTTATCCAGCTTTGAGAGCCTTGAAGCAATCACCGAATGGACCGACGGTGACAGGGAAGATTCATGGACCGTCAGGGGTTCATAAAAATCAAAATTATCCAGAATAGTTTTTTCGTCGAAATGATGATTAAACATATATAAACCCTGCAGAACATCGGCCTGTTTTATATAGCAGGACCGCAGGATTCTATCCCAGGACCATTTTTGATTTAGAGGCAGGGCTTCCTTGGACAGCTGGGCTACGGGAGTTAAGTCCTTATCTAGAAAGCCGTCCTGCTGCAGAAAGATTCCTCTTGTTTCATCGTTAGGCAAATAAACCTGCTGGATGATTTTGTGGAATAGATCACATTCTGCTTCTTCGTCGAAGTGGATCTTTTTACATAGGCTTTGATATTTACCCGCATACTGAGCCTTAACTTTATTTATGATATCCAAGGTATATTCCAGGGTCCAACGGGCTATATAAGAGGTATACCAATTATTGTTTACATTGTTCTCATATTCGTTGGGTCCGGTTACGCCCAGCATGACATATTGTTTTTTTTGCTCTGAGAATTGAAAAAGCTGGCTCCAAAAGCGAGATAGAGCGATGAGTACCTCCAAACCGTAATCCGCCAGGTAAGAAAAATCCTTCACATAGCTGACGTAACTGTAAATGGCGTAGGCCATGGCTCCGTTCCGGTGAATTTCTTCAAAGGTGATTTCCCATTCGTTGTGGCATTCCTCGCCGTTCATGGTCACCATGGGATACAAAGCGGCCCCCCGGGAAAATCCGAGTTTCTCAGCATTTTTTATGGCTTGGGGTAATTGATTGTATCGGTATAACAATAGATTCTTTGCTATGGAGGGTTCCGCCGTGGAAAGATAGAAGGGGAAACAGAAGGCCTCGGTATCCCAATAGGTGGCTCCGCCGTATTTCTCTCCGGTAAAACCCTTTGGGCCGATGTTCAGCCTGGAATCACGGCCGGTATAGGTCTGATTAAGCTGAAAGATATTGTAGCGGATACCCTGTTGGCTTGCCACATCTCCCTCTATAACCACATCGCTGTGATGCCATTTAGATTCCCAGGTGGAGATATGTTCCTGAAGCAGGTCCTCCCATTGGGTTTCTACTGCAGCTTTTAAATTTGCTTTACACTGCCGGTGCAAATCTCCAGGTTCATAATCCCTGGAAGTGACTAAACAGGCATATTTCTGTAAACTCAGGGTGCTTCCTGAAGCAACCACTGATTGAAAGCCATGGGCAACATATCCAAGCTTAGCGCTTATCTTTGGCTTTAGCTCCAGAGGAGATGAATTCAGCTGAAGAGAATAATCCATGGCCACACCCACCCGAAAGGCAGTTTTGCGGGTTTCACATTCGATATAACCATCCTTTTCCTCAGCAGAATAGGAGAGCTGATCCCAAAATATTTCGTCGTAGTTGGAGTCTTCGTTCTGCACATTACCGTCTATGTAGGGAATCAATTCCAGGGTAACTTCCTTGTTTTTTACAGTGACGGAATAATTAATAGCTCCGATCTCCACCCGTTCCATACTTACAAAACGCTGGGAGTCCAGGGTTAACTCAATACCCTGTTGAGTAACCAAGTCAACTTCACGATGAAGCACTCCCCTTTTCATATCCAAAATTCTTGAAAATGAATGTATCTTGCATAGATGAAGATCCAGAGGATTATTGTCTATCACCACATGGATGCCTATCCAATTGGGAGAATTTAATACCTTGGCAAAGTACTCGGGGTAGCCGTTTTTCCACCAACCCACCCGGGTTTTATCGGGGTAATAGATTCCTGCCAGGTAGGAACCGCGAAATCCCTTTCCTGAATATTGTTCTTCAAAATTTCCCCGGAGACCCATATGGCCGTTACCCAGACTGAAAAGGCTTTCCGATACCGGATTATTCCGGGGGTCAAAGGAATTTTCAATAATTTCCCATGGATGGTGCTCTATATATGATTTCATAACTACCTCTTACGCTCCCATTATACGATTGAACTTTTCTAAAGTAAAATCCAGAAACCCTGGAATAACAACTTTCGCTTCATTAAGTTGTTCTTCAGAGCCTACTCCGATGGAGAACATACCGGCAGTATTGGCTGCCTGGATTCCTGCAGGTGCATCTTCAAAAACCACCGATTGATCAAAGGGAATCCCCACTCTTTTCGCCCCTAGAGTAAATACTTCAGGATCGGGTTTTGCCTTTGAAACGATATTGCCATCGATGATTTCATCAAAGAAAGGAAGCAGTTGGGTTCTTTCCATTATTTTAGGGGCATTTTTACTGGCCGACCCAAGAACCATCTTGAACGATGCTCCTTGAAGTTCCTTCAAAAAATCAAACACTCCGGGCAAGACTTCCTCGGGACCGATTCCATCTATATACTCAAGATACCAGCGGTTTTTTTTATCGGCCATCTCCCTTTTTTCTTCCTGGGAAAAGGAAAGACCGGCAATATCCAGAAGAAGTTCTAAAGAGGCCATTCTGCTCACCCCTTTAAATCGATGATTTTGCTGCTCCGTAAAATCGAAACCCAGTTCCTGGGCTAATTTTCTCCATGCTTTATAATGATATTTTGCCGTATCAACCAGCACTCCGTCCAGATCAAAAATAATTGCCCTTGGTATCATAGCTTCTCCACTTTGTTAACAAATATTTCCACCTAAGAAAAAGACCATTGGAAGTTCTTCTTCATTGCAACGGATTACATAAACATAATAAAATAGAAAAGAATAAGGAATCAATAGAAGCCATAAAAAGCTATTTGGATTTATATAATTTGTGGGAACCGTTGCAAAGATCTAAAGGTTCCCATGGAAAACCCCCTGTGCTTCGGCGATGATTACAATGACCTGAATATGTTTGAAGTCTGCGAAACCTCGGTGGCCATGGGTAACGGGATAAAAGAATTGAAGGATATTGCCACTTACATTACCCAGGATAATGACCGTGACGGGGTTGCTCTTTTTTTGCAAAAATATTCTGATAAATCGTTACCCATGTCCTAGATGGACCATTCAAATTAATTTATTGGGTTATCAAATCAATGATATTGATTGAATAACCATTTTTGCAAATTGTTTAGCACTATCAAGATCATCTTCATCGGGATGATTCAGTGTATTATTTCTCATCCTACCAAAACTTCTCATTGATTCATTCTCAGAATGGATCATCTGCAGAGCTGTCTTTTCTGATAATTCTCCCTTGCAGGAAAAGATGTCAATCAATTCATTTTCTGTAAAAAGGGATTTACAATTGTTTATTTGTTTATCAAATAATGCTGCATCTTTAGGCATTGCATGGGTAATAAAACAGGCAATCTTCTTGTCCTTAATCACTTTTAAAATTTCCTTTACAATTTTAGGCATTCCAAATTGATGAACAGGAAAACCCAAAAAAATAAAATCATACTATTTAAAGGATGTCACTTCTTCCATCTGCATTAAATCGGATTCCTCACCAATAATGCTGGTAATAGCTTCGGCTATTTTTTGGGTATTTCCAGTCTCGGAATAATAGGTAATCAGTACTTTCATAAAATCTATCTCCTTAGGATAATGTTGTATTGAAAATACATTTTTTAGCTCTAGACTTCATTTACATTTGTTAATGAAAAGACTAAATAGGTTGCTTTTTTCTTATTCTGCTCAACTGAACAGGAGAAATCCCAAGAAAATTTGCTATATGATAGTGAGGAATTGACTCTAATAACTCAGGATATTCCTTTATGAATATTTTATATCTGCCTTCCCCGTTTAGACGAATAAAATTTGCAAGCAATTCGGTGGTTGATTTGGAACCTATTGCCAAATATTTATTTAGGAATGGTAGAAACTCACGGTTATCTTTTAAGAAAGGTTGTAGATGCTGCCAATTGGCAAAATAAACCTCAGCCTTTGTAATTGCCTGGATATTTACAGGACTTGGAGAATTAAATGAAAACCCTCCGCTAACAATATCACCAGATCTAATAAACCGGACATTGGCTTCATTTCCTTGATAATCAGAAACAAAAGAGCGCAATACTCCTTTTCGGAGAAAGCCGATAGGGCAATTTGAGTCAGATTCTCTGATGATGAAGTTATCTTTTTCTAATATCTTCAATGTAAATAAATCTGAAAAAGTTGAGATTTTTCCTTCTGTTTTTATATCAGATTTTAGTAAATTGTAAAGAAAATCCTTCAAAGCCATACCTTTTTTTATAAAACTTTTGATTTGATAATATCGTATAACGCCCCCGACCTTAGCTGAAGTAAACTCGGCTTCTTGGGGACTTTAAGAACTACGAGGAATTATATCATATTATTTTCAAATTTTGTCAAAGGTAATTGAATCATTTGCGCGGTAATGGACTCGAACTATCGACCCCATGCATGTCAAGCAAGGCAGATCCCTTAGTCACCGATTCAGGTAATTACTTAAAAGCCATTATAGTATGGAATTAGCCGGGTTGCAATTATAACCGTTTATTATGGGTTGCTTGAGTTTAGTGGAAGTTTAGTGCAAGTTCCCAAATGGAGTTTCAATATTATTCCATAATTAAAAAAGGAAGGTATAAAACCGAATAAAGTCATTAACTATTTTCATGAGGACTACCCAAAATGAATAAAATAATTAATATCCACGAGGTATACTTTATTTAAACCTTTCCCCTATATCAAGGAAGATCAAATGTTCCAGGAGGAAATTCTATTGTCTGTCCAATTTCAACAGTTACATAAGAATCCGACTCTGCTAATTGAGTTCCATCTAAATCCAAATAATA
>JAQICO010000297.1 GCA_027858495.1 Spirochaetaceae bacterium | reverse complement strand
ATTTTATTTTATCACTATTTGTCATTGGAATCTCCTTTGGGTGTTGCCAAGTGCACATAGATTTCTCTAGTTTACTTGAGAACGGATAATTTATAAAGCTACAAAACTATATCCTCAATAATGCCAGCTCAAACCGGATCCATCTCAAATCTATACCCCCGGCCCCACACGGTCTGAATATGTTTGGGCACTTGGGCTTCTCCCTTCTTATGCCTCAGTTTCGCTAGGGGAACATCCACCGTTCGGGAGGTGGAATCTGTGTTATATCCCCATACATTATCCAGCAGAGTATCTCTGGAAATGATTATTTCTGGGTGGGTTGCTAAATAGTTGATCAGGCGGTACTCCAGGGGATTTAAGGCAATGGGAAGGTCCTTTCTTTTCAGTTGTCCCGATTCTCTATCAAGTACAAATTCTCCAAAAACCATGGTGCTGGTATCTCTGGCGGTGGATGTTTGGTTATGGGCTGATCTCCGTAACAGGGCTTCCATCCTGGCTAGCAGTACAGCCATATTAAAGGGTTTCGCTAGATAGTCATCGGCTCCCTGGCGAAACCCCATCACCGTATCCAAATCTGTATTACGTGCTGTCAGCATCAATATTGGAATATCTATTCCTGCTTTTCTAAGATTATCGCATATGGCAAAACCGTCGCGATTGGGTAACATAATATCCAGCAATAGAATGTCGTAGTCATTATTGAGGGCTTCATCTTCGCCCTCTATTCCATCCCCCTTGATGGTCACGTTGTAACCCTCTGCGCTTAGCCTATCTTCCAGAGTAATTTGAACTCCCAGTTCATCTTCAATAATTAATACATTTTTCAACGGTTTATATCCTCTTTAATGGGTATATAGGGTAATTGTAGTCGAAACAGGCATCCTCTGTCATTTTTTTTCTCCAGGCTCAGAGAACCCCTTAGGAGTTTGGCCTTGCGAGAACATATAAAAAGACCTAGACCGGTTCCCTTTACCTGATGTTTCAAACTTTTTTTACCCCGAAAAAACGGTTCAAAAACATCCTTCTTTTCGATTTTTTCTATGCCGGTTCCTTGATCTTCAACATAAAAGACAAGGGAATCTTCCCCTTCCAATAGACCCTTAACTTCGATGGAACCATGGGCGCCGTCTATATAGCCGTGTTTGTTACTATTGCTAATTAAATTGGTCAGGATGAGCTCAATGGTTTCCATGTCCGTCATGGCAGAGGGGGGCAAATCATCAAAGTTTATGGAAATAAAGTTTAAGCTATTTCCCATGAGAGATGTCGCAAAAACCGATAAATTCTGCTTCAACAAGGAAAAGTCTACTTCCCTTAATAGGGGTGGGGTTTCTGCCTTGCCCTCCAATCTGGAAAAGAGAAGAATTCCCTCGATCATGGAAGACAGCCTTTTGGACTGGCCTGTTATTAGATTTCCATATTGCATGATTTTTTTATGATTTAGTATGCCGCTTTCAATGTTGTCTGCGGCAGATTGAATAACTGTAAGGGGCGTTCTTAATTCATGGGTAATGGTGGCGATAAATTCCTTTTCTCTCTGTCTTATCTTTTTTAGACTGACTATCTGGAAGAGTATTAGGTAATAGGCCACTCCTATGCTCATTAGCAGCGTTAGAATTAATAACCACTGGATGGTATATTTTTTTTCCTTTTCAGCAATCAACGAGGTCCCATTATTTAAAATTTCAACATAGATATGGGGCATAAAATCATTTTGTGAGATTTCTGCCTCTCTTGGTGGCATATCTCTTGAGGATAGATCCCTGGGAGGTGGATTTCTTTGGGGTTGATTTCTGGAGGGTAGATCTCTGGAGGACTCATCCATGGGTAAATTGGGATTTTCCATCATTCTTGTTTCTTGAATATCCCAGGGAAACAGTACTATGTAATAGGGGATTGCTGTGACCCAATTTTTTCTATTTATTAAAGAATAGGAATATTTCTCCCTGATAAAGACGTTGTAGTTTTCAGGGGGATAATCAAAAAATCTTATGTCATAATCGCTTATATTGTCCTGAAAAAATTCATCAAACATATCTGCATAACGTTCTTTTATATCCGCATGGAATAGAATCAGTAGACTCTCATTCTGATAAACCGGAAAGACAATCCAAATCTTATCCTGGTTGATAAGATCGGGAACTACTAGATTGTCTGTTCTGGGGGGGACCATAAAACGGTTGAGAATTTCAGGGATTTGGGATGGAACAGAGTCCATCAATTGCCATTGTCCCGATTGGTAAAGGGAGTAGCTTCTACCATTGTCCAGATTGATATTGTAGATTGATAGGCCATTTCCATTTTGGCTGTTATTCCCATAATCCTGATAAATTGTTTTTATTTCACCAAGTATTTCTGCTTCGCTTTTTGTAGAATGAACAAAGGCAGGCTGCAATTCTAATAGGGGATGTTTTTCAAATTCAAGGGCTGCCCTGCTTTCAATTGTTTTAATAATACTTTTTAATAGGTCTGAAATATCCGTGCTTGCCGATTTGCTAATCCAGCCGTATTGAAAAATAGAGATGGTGATTAAAGCCAAAAGTATAATAACCCTTGAAATAGAGGGCAGCCATTTCTTCATTGATATTTTCATAAACCCATTATATCCCTTAAAAATCTCAAATTGAATAGGATTTTACAATGTTTACAATTGTTTTACAGATTCTTAACTTCCTCCTTTGTTAAAACCTATATATTAGATTTGCAAGGAGTTAACAGATGCAGAAAATATTATTTACCCTTTTAATTTTAATCGTCCTTTTTCAGTCGTGTGACTTATTGGTTACTGAAAAAGAATCAGAAACAGTATTGGAAATTATTTCGGAATCTATCGAAACCCCCGATTGGACAGAAGAAACCCATGGTAATGACGTGGAACCCAATTACGATGTGGTTTTTAGTCAGAACGAAGTTTTGGAATTCAATATTGTCATAGACAGTGAATATTGGGATATCATGCAGGCAGACCTGGAAGAAAACCTGGGGCAAAGCACCGTTGGCCTTCCCCCGGGGCGGGCAGCCGTGGATGACTTGGTTTCAGAAGTTTCTGACTTTGACCCCATATGGGTTCCCTGTTCCTTCCAATTCGAGGGGCTGGAATGGTATAAGGTGGGTATAAGATTTAAAGGCAATTCAAGCCTGATGTCCGCCTACAATTCAGGAATTGAAAAATTATCCTTCAAATTGGATTTTGATGAATTTGAAGACGAATATCCAGATATCAAAAACCAGCGCTTCTATGGTTTTAATCAGTTAAATCTCAACAATAATTTTGGAGATCAATCCCTCATGCGGGAGAAGGTGGGAGCAGATCTCTTCCGTGACTTTGGGTTGGTTTCATCACAGACAACCTTCTGTTTTATCAATGTGGATTACGGAGAGGGGAGCCAATACTTTGGTGTTTATGCCCTGGTGGAAGAAATGGATGACAGCACAATCCAGGATCAGCTTGGTGATGATTCAGGAAACCTCTATAAACCCGATGGTGATGCAGCTTCCTTTGCCCTGGGAACCTACGAGGAAGGGGAATTCGAAAAGAAAAACAACGAAGATGAGGCCGATTATTCCGATGTACTCGCTCTATATGACATCATCAACCGTGATGATCGAGAGAGCGATCAAGCTGGCTGGATGGCTGATTTAGAAGGGGTTTTTAATGTGGATGGATTTCTAAAATGGCTGGCAGCCAATACGGTAATGCAGAATTGGGATACCTACGGAAATATGACCCATAATTACTATCTCTACAATAATCCCGAAACAGGTCTGTTAAATTGGATTCCCTGGGACAACAATGAAGCTCTGCAGGATGGCAAGGGTACTATTTACAGTCTAGATTTGGAACAAGCCGATGACAGTTGGCCGTTGATCCGTTATTTAATTGATATAAGCAGTTATAGGGACATATACCATGGTTATGTTCAGCAGTTTGTAGACGAAGTATTTAATATTTCAGAAATGCAGAGCAGTTATAGCAGTTATTACACCTTGTTAAAGGATTATGCCTATGCAGAGGAACCCGGATTTACCTTTCTAAGTTCTGACAGCGGTTTCGATACCGCCGTATACACGTTAAAAGATCATGTGGAAGAAAGAAACAGCGCAGTTGATAGTTATTTGGGAAATTAACCCCTCAATAATACCGCGTTTTCGTTGTGATTGAATTTAGCCCCATGGAGGACCTAATGACCGAAAGTAAACTTCAGGATTTTGAATCCATAGACCTAAAAGAGATGGACTCCGTTAAGTTGATGAACCGTAAGGAATGCAAATATACCCTGTCCTATCCACAGATGTTAAAGCTATTGGATAGGGCTAAGGAAAATTATTATATATTGGATATCGGTGGTAAAAAACTTATGCCCTATGAGTCGGTATATTACGATATGCCTAAGTTTGATCTTTATACCAGCCATCAAAATGGAAAGCAAAACCGTTATAAGGTACGAAGCAGAACCTATGGACTGACGGGTGACTCCTTTCTGGAACTCAAGTTTAAAAACAACAAAAAGCGCACCATAAAAAAGAGAATTAAGCTGAAGGGGGATTCTACGGTGTTGGACCATAGGGAATTCCTGGAGGCAAATTTGCCCTTTTCCTCCGGAGAACTGGAAAAGAAGATTATTGTCAAATACAAGAGAATCACCCTGGTGGATAAACAAC
>JAQICO010000065.1 GCA_027858495.1 Spirochaetaceae bacterium | reverse complement strand
TTAATATTTCTTATAACCTTTTTAGTGATTATTATTATGATGGCTTCTCCATTGGGGCCAACGTAAAAACAGCCTATCGAAGCATAAGTCAATCTTTGGCTGAAAACCAGAATGCCCTTGGCTTAATGGGCGATCTGGGAATTATCAGCCGATTTAATTTTCTTAAATTCTATGCCAGTAGAGATAAAAATTTGGCATTGGGTTTATCCCTGAAAAATCTTGGAGCTGAATTTATAGAAAATCCCGACCCACTTCCATCTTCCGCAACGGCTGGTTTAGCCTATTCACCAATTAGACCACTAACCGTTGCTGCCGATGTCAATCTACCCTTTTATTTAAATGGAGAAGATGCAGAGCAGTTAAGCTATGCCTTTGGAATGGATTTTACCGCCACCTCATTTTTATCCATGCAAACAGGTTTTTTACTCAAAGCTGGAAAACCTAGAATAACCATGGGCTCTACCATGAGTATTAACGATTTCACCCTATATGCAAACTACACCCTGGATTTAACCACGCAATTCCAACCTGTGGATAGAATTAGCGTATCCCTAAAAATAGATCTGGGAGATAAAGGCCGAACCACCATTCGTGACAAAGTTCAGGAAATATATCTGCTTGGACTGGAGTCCTATGCTCAAGGTCTTTATCTACAGGCGATCAACCATTGGGAAGATTGCCTAGAATTAGATCCAGAATTCATACCAGCCCAAGAAATGATTGAGACAACAAAAAAATCAAATCTGAAAAAAAACAAAGATAAACAACAACTCAAGCAACATCATAATGGAAAGTAAAAGTAGAATAATTCACTATATTTTTTTTTGTACTCTAATTAAAAAGGCCAGTAATGAAAGATCTTTAAATTGATTCCGGTCATTTTTCCCCGAGAAGAAATAGCTTTTATCCCTACGCCATTGTTTGTTATTCCAATGATTCATGGCTGATCGAATTAGATCCCTGGCTAAGGGTTGCTGAATGTCCCAAAATACCGGAAGTTCCCATTTTTGAAAATCCTTAAGTTCTTGGGGACTTTTTACATCCAGGGTCTGTAGATAAAGCTCCAATTTATTGAGCAATTCCAATTCCTCAAAGGGGATTTTATCCACCTTGCTACGTAATTCCAATTTAATTTTATCACAGCTAAGACTATCTTTTCTTTTGTTCTTCCACCAAAGGTTAAAAATAAAGCCGGCTAAAAAAGAAAACCCCAATTCATCAACCATTGGAATGGGGTCTTTTACCAGATAGGTAAGAATAAAAAAGACAAAAAGGAAAATTAAAAAGGATAACAAATAACGAGGAAGGAATTCCTGATCATGAAAACTCAATTCAGAAGAACGGTCAGTCAGATAATACCATTGTTTTTTCATGGTCTGCCTATTATCATCACTGGGATACTGGCCAAACCAACCCTTGGCGTTTAAATCAAAAACGTCTCCACCTATTTCCTTTATAGCATTACTATCATTTATTACCAATATTCCGCCGGGACGTTCCAATAAAAAAATATTCATCAACTATTCCTTTCCATAAAGATGATCCATCAGTTCTAGTAAATCTGTGTAATTATACAGATTTGCATATTTCCTTGCATCCATTCCCAGAGGATCCTTAGCACGAATATCTGCTCCAGCTTTCATCAAAATTCTTGCGACCTGGGTCTGTCCATTTCCAACAGCAAGGATCAACGCTGTTTGACCACTTTTACTTTGATGATCCAATTCTGCTCCATGGTTAATCAGCAATTGAACCACATCGGTTAATCCCTTTGAGGCAGCTTCCATAATAGCTGTATTAGCTCTGTCATGGGCTTTTCTATTAATATCTATTCCCCAAAAAAGCAGTCGAGGAATGTAACTTAGGTACCCTAAACGTATGGCATGACATAATATAGGTACGCCTTCTTTATCTTCACTGTTGGGATCAAATCCAGCTTCTAAATAAAGAGAAAACAAAAACAAATCACCTTCACTTGCAGCTGTAAAAAAATCCCCTTTTGTGAGACTAAACCCCATTTCTTTTATGCGTTTTGAAGCTATGGCTACATCGGCCTGACGGTTCCAATCTTTTAAATTATTACTCCAGACCTCATATAGATCAGGAATCGATTTAGCAATAGGAAATTCCTTCATCCAACCGGGAAGCTTCCGGGTATTTCCATTAAGATAAAAAATAATACGCCGAACTTTTTTATTTTGTGCTCGTACTATACCCATAATATATATAAGCCATGGATCATTTATACTAGCACTATCTCCAATGATTAAATATTCATCACTCTTTGAAAGAGACTTTAACAACGATGACTCTTTTCTAAGATTCCATCGCTTATTCATGCTGTAAAAATGCGGTTCTATCATAAGGGTTTTAAAAAGACGAACAAATCGAGGAAGTATATTAATATAATTTTTATCACAAAAAACTACAATTTTCATTCAGTCTATCTCTATTTCGGCATACCCAAAGGCAGCTTTTCCTGTTATTATAAAATTATGGCTAAGGAAAATTCCCTTAAGTTATTTATAGCATATCTAGAGCAAAATAGAAATCATTCTTTTACAAAGGAACAGTGGAATAAAATAGTTCTGCAAAATCCCTTGGAACAAGAAGACAAAGAAAGCCTGGAAAAACTCATTAAGCAACATCTAGATCGGTCAGAACAATTAAGAAAGATGGATCATATTGAAGAAGCCATAGAAGAATTGGACCGTGCAATAGTTTTAAACCCTATGGATTGGAAAAACCGGTATCAATTAACATTGATGCTGCGGTCCTATTATGAAAATTTCAGCCATAATCCTTTAGACCGAAAAAAATGCCAAAGACAATTAAATCGACTGTAAGAGACCCCCTGTCCACGGGGAGACGTTTCTGATTTGGAAAAATCCCTGGAACAGCTGAGGAAAATTCTTGAGCCTCAGGAAAGAGGGCGTAGCGGCGCTCTCTTTCTATTGCTTCCGCTTATCATTGCGTTGATTCTTGGAATCATAACCCAGAGAGATTATTTACTCGATCTGGCAAAACAATGGCAGGCATCAAAAAATCCGCCACCGGCGGTTGAGGTGATTCCAGAACGTGAAATCTATGGAAACAGGGAGCCTGAGCTGTTTGATTTTCCCCAGGACAGCATGGATTTTCAGCTGGACGAATCTAAGATATTAAGAATGAATGGTCACGATGCCTATAGCCTGCAAGCAAGAATTATCCCCAAAGGAACTCCCATCAATCAAGGATCTTTACAGCTGCGTTTCCTTCAGGAGGACTCTACACTGTTGGAGGAAAAACTGATTCTCCTTCCTGGAGCAAACCAGGGAACCATTGATCCGGGAGAAACCCTATTGATAGATCATTTCGATTTTCTTGATGTGGATCCCAAGTCCATCTACCATATCACCCTGATCATGGGAGAATTGGATCGCCAAGAATCTCTCAGGGGCTCCATGGAGGATCCTTTAAATTTAACATGGGCCATCGAAAGACCCGGAAATGTTAACCTGCATCTTCAATGGAAGGAATTGAATTATCTAGAAGCCTACGATAGATTTTATTATCTGGGTGAACTATTGTTGGAAAACCGGGGGAGCCAGCCGTTATCCCATTTAGAATTGGAACTGCAGGGATTTGGAAAATCCTTCAATCCCCTGTACAGAAGCATGTTCAATCCTGTGAACCGCCATTCTCTGGAACTGCTGCCAGGAGAAAAAAGACCCTTTAGAATTGTTCTTGATATTAATCAGCAGGATCTACAGCCCCAGAATCAGTGGAACATGGAAATAACAGAAATAGAGCTGGACTCTACTCAATAAGAGATATCATCTGTTTAAAGGGTGAAGAATCTTTTTTAAGTTCCTTGGAGCCTCGGGTAATTTTACAGAGGCTTAATCCCAACTCGGAAGAGATTTTCCTTTGGGATACTCCTTGATCTATCATACGTACCAGAGCCCAGCGTGAGCTCACTTCATGAAGTTCATTTTCTGTAAGTAGACAGGGTAGAAATTTTTTGATTAGCTCAACATCATCACAGAGAGAAAGGGCCTGGACTAATTCATTTATAGCTTTTTCTTCATCCTTTAAATCCATTGCCCAAATATAGGCAGGTTATACTCCCCTGTCAAGATTTTTTAAGGAAGTCTTCTTCCAATCCATAGTCATGTATTTTACGGTGCAGGGTTTTTCTTCCTATCCCAAGGATCTCCGCAGCCCGGCTTTTATTGTTGTTTAAGGAAGCCAATGTTCCCCGGATAATTAATTTTTCCGCTTCGGCCATGGACGTTCCTACATCGATACGGATAACTCCTTCCTTGCTGCTTTCCCCGATCTGAGGAGGAAGATCTTCCAAGGCAATAAAATGGTTCCGGCTTAAAACCAGAGCACTCTCTATACAGTTGCGGAGCTCACGGACATTTCCCGGCCAGGCATAATTATATAGAAGCATGGCTGCTTTGTTATCAATACCCTCTACGGCTTTGTGGTTTTCCTGGGCAAATTCCTTAAGAAAAGTAGAGGCCAATAGTGGGATATCTTCTTTGCGTTCTCTCAAAGGAGGTATATTAATATTTATTACATTTAGACGATAATATAGATCTTCCCGGAAATTCCCTCGTTCAACCTCTTTTTTAAGATCCCGGTTGGTGGCAGCAATAATACGGGTATCCACCTGGATGGTTTTTTCTCCCCCCACACGCTCAAAGGATTTTTCCTGAAGTACCCTTAGAATTTTAATTTGTACAGATGGATTAATTTCACCTATTTCATCTAGAAATATAGTTCCTTCATGGGCCAGTTCAAACCGCCCTTTTTTTACGGACACAGCACCGGTAAAGGCTCCTTTTTCATGACCGAAGAGTTCACTTTCTAATAGACTTTCCGAAAGGGCGGCACAGTGAAGTTTTATAAAGGGTTTATCCCGCCGGTCGGAGCTGTTATGAACCGCATCAGCCACCACTTCTTTACCTACCCCGCTCTCACCGGTAATTAATAGGGAAGCGTTGGTGGGAGCAACCTGCTCAATCAATTCAAAAATCCGGTTCATCTGAGGACTTTTACCGATGAAGGGTTGATGTTTTTTCTGCTCCAGCCGAGCGACCTCTTGCTGAAGAGCTCTATGTTCCTGAACTAATTTTCTTGATGCCAAAGCCCGTTTTACCAATAAATTAAGGCGGTCCAGGTTGACCGGTTTAGTGATAAAATCATAGGCTCCGTTGCGCATGGCATTAACGGCATTTTCTACAGTACCATGACCGGTGAGGATAATCACTGGAACCGTAGGATAGGAATTACTTATTTTTTTTAACACTTCTTCACCGGATATTTTGGGCATTCTCAGATCTGTAATCACCAGATCAATATCCTTTTTTAACATTTCCTTAAGAGCTTCATTGCCGTCTTCTGCAAGATAAACCTGATAACCCTCCATTTCCAGGGATTTTCCCAGGCCTATACGAATATTTTTTTCGTCGTCCACCACTAAGATTTTAAAGGTCAATGGATTCCTCCCTTTGAGTAATCAATTTACGTTGTTTTTGCGGCAAGGGTAAAATAAGGGTAAAGGTACTGCCGCGATTTTCTTTACTTTTTACTTCAATTTCACCGCCGTGTTCTTTGATAATTTTATACACCAGGGTTAGGCCTAATCCGGTACCTGTATCTCGAGTTGTAAAATAGGGTTCAAAAATTTTGCTCTTTAGTTCATCGGGGATGCCTTTACCGTTATCCTTTAGAGAAACCATGGCATGGCCTTCATGCATACCCGTTGATATGACAAGCCTTCCGCCCTGTTCCATGGCGGCTGAAGCGTTTTTTATTAAATTTAATAAAACCTGTTTCATCAGTTTTTCATCCAAGGATAGCTGTGGTATGTTATCGTCAAGCTTCATGACAACAGAGATACCCTGCTGATCTAATTCGACATGGACAAATTCAACAAGTTCCTCAATGATTTGGTTTATTTTACAGGGTTCGGGATTGGTATCCAGGGGTTTTACAGCAAAAAGGTAATCCACCACAATGGAATTTAGTCGTTCCACTTCCTCATTTAATACTTCCAGATATCCAAGAAGCTCTTCTTTACATCCACCGCAATGCTGATTTAAAACCTTCTGCATAAGTTGAAGGTAAATCCCCATGGAACCCAGTGGATTCTTTATCTCATGGGCAATACCCGCTGTGAGAGTTGTTAAAGATACAATACTTTCCACCCTTCTCATCCGTGCTTCCTCGGCCTTCTTCTGGGTGATATCCTCAACATAAAGTAGATTTCCACGGACTCTGCCGTCCTTTGCCAAGGGTAAAATGGAAATAGATAATATGATGCTACGCCCCTGTAAATCCAGAGGGAAATGTTTTTCTCTGAGATTATCCTGATTTATAAGAACCTCATGGATAAACTCTCCAATATGAGGATCCTCCAGGGTTTCCCAGAGGTTTTTCTCCAAAGGACTGCCAGCTTTCAAAGGTAAAAAACGACGAATATGACGATTGGCCAGGGTTACTTTAAAGTTTTCATCGGTCACCATAATTCCACGATCCACCGAAGAAAGAACCATTTCCAAAAGCTCATGATCCTTCAATAAATCCGACACAAGGCGGCCTATCTGAACTTTATCCAGTTTATCTAGACTTTTGCTGGCTTTTAAAATAAATTCTCTCATAATTGATCTCTCAATCGGTAAAAAAGATCCTCCAGCATTAAAAGAGCACTTAAATTCAACATTTCCATGGAACGATAGGATTCCCGGATACTACGGTTCCAGCGCTGCATCACCGACAGCGGTAAGCTGGGCATCTCCCCCTGGGAGGATTGACGCAGCCAAGAACGTAAAGTCTCCAGCATCTGGTGAAAGAAAAAAGGAAGCTCTTCCTTTTGATAATCCTGAAAAAGCTGCTGAGGAAAATTTTGTTCGCCCTGATAAATGGTCAATAGAAACTTGGATGCTTGACTGCCTATATGCCCATTTCCTCTTTGAAACTGCTGGAAAAACTCCGAAAGATTATCCATGGGGTCGTCGATCCTGAAAATCCTTTTTTGTACTGCATGGGCAGCCTCTTTATCTCTAGCGGAAAAATCATAACAACGCAATCGAGATAGAATGGTTGGCATAACCTTTCTTTTCTGTGTACTGAGCAAAATCATATAAACACTTTTGGGAGGCTCTTCTAAAAGTTTTAACAGAGCATTACGTGCACTTTCCTGCATCTGTTCCACTCCGTCCATAATAACGACCTTTTTAACATCCTGACCTTGGCTGGCCATGTGCGACCAATTATTTATCCGTCGGATTTGATGAATCGGAATGGTCATGGGAATCATCTTTTCCAACTCATAGAGGGCTTTAAGATGACCTGAAAGTTCCTTTTGCCAGTTTGGAGGAAGGGGGTGCTGGGGGCCCATATCATGGATCCACTGATTCAGTTCCTCCAATGACTTTGCACCCTTGCTTATTCTTTTTTCTTCTCCTTCCCATATTTGTGAATCAAAACGACGGAGTAATCTCCTCACATTTCGTACCAACATATAACGGGCGGCAGGAGCATCTAAACGCTGAAGCAAATCAATGGCAGCTTCTATATCGATGCCAAAATGGCTACGGCCTAAAAAAAGAGTATCCGGATGGATGAGCAGCCGCTGGCTTTGACAGGAATGACAGCTGCAGTCCCAGGGAGCATCTTGCTCTTTGCAATTTAGAACCCTGGCCAATTCCGTTGCGGCAGTATTCTTTCCAGAATAGGCCGGGCCGGCCAATAGGATAGCCTGGGGCAGCTGCCGGCTTTTCACATCGGAGCTGAGCCTCTCACGGATTCTCTGCTGATGTAACAGGTTCTCAAACATCTATTTACCCGTAATAGCCGGCAAAAACCAGCAGAAATTGAGCAACTCTTGTGAAAAAATATGACACTACTAGAAAATGAGATTCCAAATCGAACCAGTTTTGCAGCATCAAAATCCAGTTACAAAGTAGTATAAAAAACCCTCCGGAAAATAATCCTAATAGAGCTCCGGCGAGTCTAGAAACCATGGGCAATGAATGTTTTTTTTCTTTACGTAATATTCGGGACATTATCCAAAGTAATATTAAGCTAACCGTAAGATAGATCAGTATAAAGGGAATCAGATAGCCCAAGTGAAAAAGAGTAATCCGAGGGCCTAAATAGTCCCCCAAACTTAGAGATAAAACCAGAGCTGCAAGAAAACTGAGGATACGAGCTGATAATGCGTAACCCTCTTTAACTGCCCCTCTCATTATACCCAGCAAAATAGCCAAGGCCAGCATTCCAAAGTAAATGTAGTCCAGAAGACCTAAGGTCATGTCAGAGTACCTCCCCAATGATTTTCAGCATCTTATCCTGGGCTCTTAAAGGGGGATTTTTTTCCATAGAATCCATGGCTGATCTTCCCCCTGCTCCCAGTGGTCCCATAATCTCTACTGTATCAGTAAGTTCACCGCTGGTCAAATTTTCCTGGTCCAAAACCCTTGCCCAGCCCTTCTTTTCAAATAGTTCAGCATTTCTAATTTGATCTCCCCGGCTGCCAATATTTAAGGGAATTAATATCATAGGAGTTCGGCTTACCGCCAATTCCCAAAGGCTAGCAGCACCTGCCCTTGAGATAGCCAGTGATGAAGCCTTCATCAGGGAGGGTAATTCCTCATTGATATAAGCAAAGCTGCGGTAGTCCTCTCTATGGGACTCCATAAAGTTTTCCTGGCCCATCTGATGAACCACAAAGAATTTATCACATAATAAATCGAGGTTTTTTATGACCAAATCATTGATGGCTTTAGCCCCCGAACTACCACCTAAAACCAATAAAATAGGTTTTTCACCCGGATAATTCAGCCATTCTAGAGCCTGCTGCGTTGTAGCAGAAAAAAATTCCTCCCGTACAGGATTTCCAGTCATCCAAACTTTATTTTTCCATTTGGTATAATATTTTAAGGATTCTTCATAGGGGACGAATATGGCCTTAGATGTGGAGGCATTGAGCTTGGTAGCCAACCCAGGATCCATATCGCTATCATGGCTAAAAACGGGTATTTTTAGACTCCGGGCGGCCCATACTGGCGGGACGGATACAAATCCCCCCTTGGAAAAAAGGAATTTAGGTCGAATTTTCTTCAAATATCGACGTGCCTGAAAAAATCCCCAAAGGATTTTTAAAGGATCATTAAAATTCCTTAAGGAAAAATATCGTCTTAACTTACCCGAGGAAATACCTTTGAAGATCACCGGCCAGTGAATTATTAGACCCTTTTCCATTCCATCACTGGAACCGATCCAATGTATTTCCCTCTGGGGATTTTCCTTTAATAATTGATCTATCAGGGGCTTAGCAGGATATACATGACCACCGGTTCCCCCACCGGTAAAACCCAAACAATCTTTATTCATGCCAATGAAGATACCTTTTACTTCTTTTTTTTTCAATTAGAGAAGATAAAATCTTCTTATACCGATAATAAAAATTATGGAAACCTATCACGATAGTTTAATCCTTCTGGTGGATGACAATGGAGAAAATATAGATTTTTTAGATGAAGCTCTTGGAGATCTATACCAAATAATTGCCGCAAGCCATGGTGAAACAGCATTAACTCTGGCCATCCAAAAAAAACCCGATTTAATCTTATTAGATATAGTCATGCCGGGGATGGACGGTTATGAGGTATGTCGGCGTCTAAAAGAAGATAATCGAACCCAAGATATACCGGTAATTTTTTTAACCGGCAAAAATGACTTAAAAGATAAAAGCCGCGGTTTTGAATTGGGTGCGGTGGATTATGTTACCAAACCCTTTGAAATAATCGAAGTTAAAGCCCGAGTAAAGAATCAGCTGATGGTTCAAAAAGCACAAAAATATCTGGAATATAAAAATAGATTTTTAGAATCCGAAGTTTTTAATAGAAATAAAGAGTTAATTAGAACACAGGCAGAGCTCAGTGAGAGTGAAGAAAAATTCCGTATGCTCTTTGAAAAAAGCAGCAGTGCCATAGCCTTTATCCTACCAAGATGGAAAAAAAATGGAGATTTACAGGATTATATTTATCAGGATATAAATCCCCAATATTTACAACTAATGCAACAGCAAGAAAGAGAAGAAATCCTTCTGAAAACCGAAATGGATTTATTCCCCAATTTATCGGATCAATGGTATAAACAAATTGAAAACTATATTAAAGATGACAACTCTGAAATTTTTGAACAATATCATCCATTTTTAAAAAAGTACCTCTCAGGCTATATTTTTAAACCTCAGCAGGAAAAGCCCTATTTTTGTTTGATTCTTAATGATATCACTCAGCAGACCCTCTATCAGCAGGAACTGCTAAAAGCAAAAAATAAGGCCGAAGAAAGCGATAGATTAAAATCCGCTTTTCTTGCCAATATATCCCATGAAATTCGTACGCCTCTAAATGGAATCATAGGATTTTCCCAATTGATGAAACAAGACTTTGTTGCCAACGAAGACAGAGAAAAATTTCAAGGGATTGTGGAAAGCTGTTCCCGAGATTTAGTCACCATCATCGATGAAATTATTGATTTTGCAAGGATTGAAAGCGGAATATTCTATCTAGACAACCCTGGTATATCCATCAATAAGCTTATAAATCAGCGAATAAGTCATTTTAAAAAACAATTAAAATCCCGCAAAAATAATAGAGTCATTTTAAAATCTAAATTAAGCCTTCCCGATGGAATGGATAACTATGTCACCGATAAAAACCGGATGGAAAAGATCTTAAATAATATAGTCAGCAATGCGGTTAAATTCACAGAAGAAGGACAAATAACCCTTGGATATACCATCCATGAAGACTCCGACATTGAGTTTTTTGTTAAGGATACCGGCGTAGGAATTTCCAAGGAAAGCCAAGAATATATCTTTCAAAGTTTTCGCCAAGAAAATGAAGGATATAACCGGCGTCACGGAGGAATTGGTTTGGGGCTAGCCATAACCGGTAAAATGGTTGAACAACTTGGGGGGAAACTTTCTTTACAATCGGAAAAAGGAAAGGGTTCAACCTTTTCAGCTACCTTCCCTCTGAAAAATCTGAACACCCAAGATAATAATCACATCAAGGCTGAAAATAATATCCCAACCAACGAATTTCTAAAGGGAAAAACCATTGTACTATGGGATAAAAACCCTTTAAATAAAGAAAACCTTGAAAAGCTGCTAAAACTTAAAAAGATGAAGTTGCTTTGGTCCGAAAATAATCAAAAAATTACCACTCTACTAAGGGAGCATCCAGAAGCGGATATTCTGATTTGCACCCCTGGAGCCCTGGAAGAATCCGATATATCAGAGTTAATATTTAAACAGAATCCCCAGGTTAAACGGATAATCCTTTTAAAGGAAAATCAGGCCCCCCCCAAATCGGAGGCTTTCCAAGGGATTATTCAAATCCCCTTGGATCCTCCAGAGCTCTATGAGGAACTCAACCGTGTACTTAGAGATGATTAACCCACATCTTCATAGATTGCTGCAATCTTTTTTAGAGTAGAAGGAATGGGAATATTCTGTGGGCAATGGTCCATACATATACCGCATTCAATGCATTTGGAGGCCCTTTGCTCTTCCTTTAAAAATCCGGTAGCCCAGAATTTCGCCTTTCCAAAGTCCCCGAAAAGCCCGTCATGATTATAGGCCCAGAATAATTCTGGTATATATACTCCAGTAGGACAGGGCATACAATAACGGCAATTGGTGCAGTTTACCCGTATCTTAGACTTATAGGCTTGCCTTATATTCTCAATGGTAAGGCGGTCCGCTTCACTGAGATGTCCTGCATGTGCATCCTTGGCTACAGCAAGATTTTCTTCCAATTGTTCTGGCAGAGTCATTCCACTTAAAACCATGGCCACTTCTTCCCTATCCCATAAAAAACGTAAGGCCCATTCTGCGGGACTATATTTACGTCCTGAATTATTGAGAATAGCTTGAATATCTTCAGGTGGTTCCATGGCAAGCATACCTCCACGCAGAGGTTCCATTATGATCACAGGGATTTTCTTTTTAAAAGCATATTTCAGTCCAGAAAATCCGGCTTGATAATCCTGATCCAGATAATTCAGCTGAATTTGTGTAAAATCCCAATCAAAATCGTCAAGGATCTCCTTAAAAAGATTTCCATGGTCATGAAAGGAGAAACCATATTGCCGAATTTTTCCCTGGGCTTTCGCTTCTCTAAGGAATTTTTTGTAGTCCAATCTTTTATACATATTCCAATGATCTTGCTGAAGAGAATGAAGAAGATAATAATCAATATAGTCTACTTCTAGTTTTTTTAATTGTTTATCCAATATGGACATCATATCTTCGTGCTTTTTTATCTCCCAGCTTGGTAGCTTAGTGGCTATGAATATTTTTTCTCTATAACCATCTTTCATCACCTTTGCACATAGAGCTTCACTTTGACCATCATGATAGGGCCAAGCTGTATCCAAATAATTGATACCCTCATCGATGCCACTTCGGATTAGTTTAATTGCTTTCTCTTCATCGATCTTTGAAGGATCTTCCTTTAAGGTTGGTAGACGCATGGCTCCAAAACCTAAAATACCGATGGAGTCTCCTGTTTTATTCCAATTTTTGTAAATCATCTTCATTACTCCTTGTTTAATTCTATTACCTGGAGTTAACTCTAAGTCAAGGAAAAAATAATTCTTTCATTACAAAAGAATATGGAGACCTTGATTCTGCGATTCTTCAAATCATCGCTTGATGATTTTTCTAACTATGGTAAAATAGCCTATGAAATTATTCTCAAGCCTTAGACT
>JAQICO010000283.1 GCA_027858495.1 Spirochaetaceae bacterium | reverse complement strand
TAGAAGTTCTTTGGGAAGATGCCCAACATGGACGAATAGAAGTTAGCTACGATCTTCCTCTGGGATATCATCAAACTAAAAATAAAGACTATTTCTATTTTGATTTTATCTCTCAAGGTTCTGAAATATCAGAGACCCTCTATCCTCAGGGAATAGAGGAAAATGGATTTGAGCAATATTATGACTCGGTGGTTTTAACAAGATATTTTATTCTGGATATCCCACGGGGAATTCTACAGGGACAGATTAAAGCCGGCTTTCAACTTTGTAATGATCAAGGTCTGTGTCTTATTCCAAAATCAATGGAAATACCTCTTGATACTCAAGCCCCAACATCCATGTTGACGGGCCATTCCATACCCGGTGATACAAGGGGTTGGCTTTTCTATATGGTAATTGCCTTTTTAGGAGGGATATTATTAAACTTGATGCCCTGCGTATTACCATTACTTTCCATAAAATCTTTAAATCTAATCAGGCAGAGTGAAAAGGACAATAAAAGCATCCTATGGCATTCGTGGTCCTATGGGCTTGGCATATTGTTAAGCATGGTGATTTTAGCCCTGGTTGTTGTGGTGCTTCAATCAACAGGAAAGAAGTTAGGCTGGGGATTTCATCTGCAAAATCCGGTATTTCTATTTTCTTTAATTTCAATCATTTTTTTCTTTGGGTTATCTTTATTTGATGTTTATTTTTTTAACCCTCCCTCCTCGGTGGGACAAAAGAAAAATGAAGGATATTTCGGGTCATTACTAACCGGTATCTTTGCCGTATTGGTCGCTACTCCTTGCACTGCTCCCTTTATGGGTTCGGCCTTGGGGTTTGCCTTCAGCCAACCACCCTTGGTGGTTTTCATTATCTTTATATCCCTGGGGCTGGGCTTTGCCTCTCCCTTTATTCTATTGGGTTTCTTTCCGGGGGTTATAAAAAAACTACCCAAACCCGGTCATTGGATGGACCGATTAAAACAGGCCATGGGTTTTGTTTTGTTGGCCACAGTTCTTTATCTTCTTAATAGCTTGCAGTCTCAAATTGGTGATTCAATTAAATCCATCCTTTGGTTTTTGTTGATTATGGCTTTTTTACTCTGGATTTTTGGACTGCTACAAAACCCCAAAGTAAAAAAAAGAAAACGGATGATAGGAACGTTTCTTTTAATTATTTTTTTTGCAGGAACCATCTATTGGGTGCCCCAATTAAAACCACAATTAGCCTTAGATGGGGAACTTCAAAGCCATCAATTAGTCTTTGATGCTCAGGAATTAGAGATATTGAGAAACCAAGGAATACCTGTATTCCTTGAATTTACGGCAGACTGGTGTACCACCTGCAAGGTCAATCATCGTGGTGTTTTGGATCAAGAGGATATATTGGAAGCCATGGAAGAAAAGGGAATTGTTTACATGGTGGGCGATTTTACGCTTGCAGATGAAACCATAGCCCAATGGCTTCAAGATTTCGGTAGAGCTGGAGTACCACTATATATTTATTATCCAAAGAATGAAGAAGGGATTGTACTTCCCGAAATTTTAAATAAAAGGAATTTCAAAGAGGTTTTGGGATTGTAAATTAGTAAATAGGGTAGTAACTAAAAATACCGGTTTATGTTTTTTATGTATTATATAGTAAATACCTTTTATTGGCTGTTTGAATTTCCACCCATTCCTATTGTGTGCAGTTTATGGGGAAATCTGCCGATAGAAACTCATAGGGTAACAAACAATGTGGATCATTTTTCTTTTAATTATAGTAGCTGTGACAGCATACCTTTTCTTAAAACCCTCTGTTTCCGACAGGGGGAACAAGGGAATTGTAAATTTCGTGTCCCGTGGACTAGATGCAGGTTTTTCCATTGCTCAAATACGTCTTTTATGGAAGGCCTCAAATCTGGCCGGCATGGAACGGCAGGGGCAAATTTACTGGTCTCTGGATCAATTGGATCGCTGTATACATGTTATCATTGAAAAATACGGTCTTTTAAAGAAAGATAGTCGACCGGGGGATTATAAGGTAATTCTGAAACAGCTTTTTGAATATAGAAAGAAGGTGGAATTCAATAAACCCCATTATCGCATGGGTATACGTACAACCAGGGATATTCCAGTGGATCAGCTTATCAAAATTCGTGATAATCATGTGGGAATATACAATTCAAAAATAGAAGCTAATACCGAGGGATATTTAACCATAACCTATCCTTCCGGAGAACCTCTGCCCATGGGGTTTTCCTGGAGAGGCCGTCTGCTGAATATTTATTTTTGGCGTGAGGGTGATGCGGGATATTTTTTTGAAACGAAGCTGAAGGAACATTATCAAGATAGAGATGAACATCGCCTGCTTCGGCTTAACCATTCTGATTATCTTTTACGAAGTCAAAAAAGACGTTCTGTAAGAGCTCAATGCTCCTTCCCCGCACAGATCTATCGCTTTAAAAGCTCTCAATCATTCAGTCATACGGTTGAAACCAATCCGGGCGTTTATGGCTTAGTGGTGGATCTTTCTGAGGATGGGGCTGCTGTACGTGTGGCCGGAAAGGCTAATAAAGGCACCCCTGTAAAGATTCAGTTTAAAATTAAGGACATAATGATTGTTCTAAATGGGGTTATCAAAAGTCTGCATTATGATCGTTCTAAAGATCAGTCGGTGCTTCATCTTGAGTGTATTCCTCCTGAAGATAAATCCCACTTCGCCATTCTTGCCTATGTATACGACGTGGATAGAAGCAGGTTTTTGGCAGAAAAAAATGAACGTGAAAAGCTTGACGATTCATCCATGGCCAATGGAAATCCTTTGGTTCCAGAAGAAGAGGAGCGTTTTGTTCAAATGGCATCACCAGTGGAAGTAGAACAAGAGGATCCATCCCTTTCCGATGATGATGAAGATATGGCTGAATTGGAAGAACTTTCTTAGATATCTCCTTGCAATACAACCTATGATCCCTTAAATTCTCTTTTATAGTCGCTGAAATTATTCGGTTCATCGAAGTCTTTTATTTGACATAAAAAAGAAGGATGTATTCATGAGAAAATCTAGGTTTTTATTGTTTCTGCTGATTACAACTTTAATGTTGTTTTCCTGTGTATCTCCACCTCAAGAAGAACCCATATCGGAAGAGGTCTCTGTTCCTGATGAGCCCCAGTTCCGTATGGAACAAATTACAGAATATTTGGTTTCTCAGGTTATAGTTCGCTTTCCTGATGGGAAAATGGACAGTAAAAAAATTTTTAAATATGATGAAGAGGGAAAGCTTCTTTTGTCAGAATTATACAGTGCTGAGGATCTGTTGCTTTTAAGCACTAACTCGGAGTATCAAGGGGGCGTAAAAATTAAGGAAAGCCTGAATAATCAGTTTGGTTTAGTATCTTATACTGAATTTGCCTATCTAAATGGACAAATCAGTGAAGAATTCTATTTTGATGCACAGGGTCGTTTATTATCTGGTTCAAGATTTTCCTACGATGAAGAGGGCAGAAAGGTTATGTGGATATCCCTTGATAAAGAAGGGGCTCCAATAATGAAAACTCATTATATCTATCAAGATGGGCTGTTGGTCAGATTGGATTTTTTAACACCCTTTGATGAACCCGATGGTTATACTCTATATACCTATCAAGAAAATAACCTGCTTGAAGAAGTCTCCTATAATTCAATGGACGATGTACAGAAAAGAACCAAATGGGTTTTTGAAGCAGGACTGCCCGTGGAGGAAACAATTTATTTTGGTCCCAGAATTAGCAGGGTTTTAAAAAATCAATTTGATGTTAACGGTCAATTAATCTACAGAGAAGTATCAAACCGTAGCGGACGAATTCTGCAGAAGGAAGACTATACTTACATTGAGGTGACCAAAGAAATACAGGTCCCTGTGGAATAAGGAGAAAAAAATTGAGAAAATATCTTTTTACAATATTAGTTATATGTTCGATCCTTACTTCTTTACCTGCCAGTGATGCATCGGAGGTTTGGAGTCGGTTATATGGAAGAGTTACCTCCCTTGAACAAAAGTACACCATCATGCAGAAAATTATCGTAATGGATGATCCTTCCATGGAATTTATGCTGATCAATGCATTGGATGAATTGGTCCAAGGCGAATTCTATAATTATACTCAAGGACAGAGCTTTGAATTATGGCAGGATCTAACCATAATGATTATTAGAGAGTTAGGACAGATCAAGGCTCAGGACGCCGCTCCTAATATAAGAACGGTTATGAGAGATTATGAAGGTTTATTGAAATCAGAAGCGATGATTGCCTTGGGCTCCATGGGTGCCGTTGAGTATACCGAGGATATTGCAACCGTCCTAAGGAATTTAAATTATAATACAGATACCGATAGGGATAGAGCGGAAATTGAAGCCTACGGAGCCATTGTTGGGTTGAGACGTATGGGGCAAATTGAAGGGTTTGAGTCCGTATTTTATTCTCATTTAGGCTGGTACAGTCGAAAAATAAAGGATTTAGCATCGCAGACTTTAATCGAAATGGTGAATGATCCCAGTGATGAAATTTTATCCATTATGGATTCGGCAAGTTTTGGAGAAAAAAATATTGCACTGGATGTTTAAATAAGATCCAATGCCCCAGAGGAAAATAAAAATAGCGTGGCTGCTAGAGCACTTGAGATGGGTGTCAATAATCAAGGTAAGGATGTTGAAGAAGAAACTCAACTCCGGTTATTACGTTTAAAAAGTATGGAAGTGATGATTGAAAATCAGGCATCCATGGATGATATTCTTTCTTATATCGAAATCATTTATAGAAACACCGATGTCTTAGAAGAAAAACTAACCAGTCTTCTTGTCCTCTCGGCCAATGGTAGTGATGATGCATTTTCTCTTTTGGTTGATTTTTTAGATATATTTATTGAAAGAAAGCTCGGAGGAATTAATCCAAATAATGAGGAGCAGCAAATCATACTACAGATATTGTTTTCCCTTGGAGATTCTGGCAATGCTGCTCTGGCCATGCCAGCCCTATCTCAAATAGAGATTTATGACTATTCCAATTCTATCAATAGAACCGCTAAATTAGCCATGGAAAACTATCAATAGAATGATTTCATTAATTATCTGAAGGATTTATTTAGTCATCACCTATTAATAGGGTGATGGTCTTTATAATTATAGTATTTTTAAATATTCAAAACATTAACAAACCTTTTATGGGTATTGACAATGGTCAAGCCCAGGGGGGATTTCTCCTTAGAGATGGTTATCCCGATCGATCCATAAATATCAGGATAACCCAAGTGATGAATCAGCGAAAACAATGCACCGGTGCTTGGGTAATCGCTTGGGTTTCGGGAGATCA
>JAQICO010000241.1 GCA_027858495.1 Spirochaetaceae bacterium | reverse complement strand
TGCGATTACCACATGGCATATCTAAATGGAATTGAAACCATAAGAAAGGTTAGAACTACATTGAATCTTTCATCGGAAGAACAACCTGTAATACTGCTTTTTTCATCTTCAGAGGATACTCAAATCCAATCTCAATGCAAAGAACTGGGAATTGATTTCCATCTGAATAAACCGGTAAAACAGGATGAATTATTGCAATTCCTTATCAGCATCGATAATGGGAAAACACAGATGCTTCCTCAAAAAAAACAATCCCAGGACATTCCAATAGATCTTGCCCCTAAGGAAATGAAAATATTGGTGGCAGAAGATAATCCAACCAATATGCTTCTAGTGGTATCCATGTTAGAAAAAATCCTTCCTGGAGTTATAATCTTCCAGGCTGAAAATGGGAAAATAGCCGTGAAAATGGCCGCAGAATTAAATCCGGATATTATTTTTAAGGATGTTCAAATGCCCCAGATGGACGGTAACCGGGCAACTCAGATTATTCGAAAGGCGGAAGATAAAAAAAGCAATCCGAAGATTCCTATTATTGCACTTTCCGCTGGAGCCATGAACTATCAAAAAGAAGATAGCCTAGCAGTAGGTATGAATAATTTTTTAACCAAGCCAATAGATATGTTCAAGCTAAAACAAATAGTAAGGCAATATATCATGCCGTCTTAAAGGGCTTTTTAGTTTCAACAAATAGATAGAAATAAGACTGGATGATTTTAACAAATGAATATGTTAGAATACCCATAAAGCCGTCCAAGGAGTCTTAATGGAAAATAATTTAATCTTACGCAGACTGCGTTACGCCCTTGATCTGAAAGAATCAGACATGCAACATATTTGGTCTCTTGATGGCTTTGAAATTGATCTGCCAAGTATAACTAATTACCTTAAAAAAGAAGATGAATCCGGCTATGAAGAATGTCCTCCCAAGGTTCTAACACATTTTCTAGATGGATTAATAATAGAAAAACGGGGACCCCAAAAAGATTCACCCCAAAAGAAACCTCAACTCAGCCATCTCAGCAATAATATGATTTTAAAAAAGTTACGTATCGCTCTGAACATGCGGGAAGAAGAGATGCTCGCCACCTTTGAAAAAGCCGGTTCTTCCCTTTCCAAATCTGAATTAACCGCTTTATTTAGAAAAAAAGACCATAAACATTTTCGGGCATGTGGTGATCAGCTGATTCGTAGGTTTTTATTGGGGCTGACTAAATAAAAAGAACCTTTAACAAAAAAAGAAGCGAGGTATAAAAAGGAGAAAAGCAATTGTATTTACAATGTTGTTCCTGTTTCTTTATGTGGACAGGAATTACTCCCGAAATGATGGCAGACAAGGTACATCCCAATTGTGAGCGAAACATTGTTCTTGCAGATCTTGTTTTTGAAGTTCTTCGCCCTAATTTGGAAGCAAAAGGGTTCATCTTCCAATAAATAAAGACTCTATTATCCCAAGGGTTTGATAAGTTCTATATGGTTGTGCATCTCTCTAGTCAGCCTGTTCCGCCGGGAGCAGAATGGTGAAGCAGCTGCCTTCTCCGGCCTTGGATGTCACCTTGATTTGTCCATTATGCTGCTCTATTATGCTGAAGACCACGGCTAAACCAAGGCCATTCCCTGTTTCTTTGGTGGTAAAGTAGGGATCAAAAATCCTATCCCTTATATCTTTAGGAATCCCTTGTCCTGTATCCTGAAAAACCAAGGAGATAAGGGCTTTGGATTTTTTCGATGGTTATTGGTTATATTTATTTTTAACTTTAACTTGCAGAAGACCACCCCGTTTCATAGCCTGCTGAGCATTGATTGTTAAATTGGAAATCACCTGACGCATCTGTCCTCTATCCGCTTTGATGGGCCAAAGATCCTTGGATATTTCAAATTGGGGAGTTACATTACTGCCGCTTAAGTGGAAAATTACTGTATCTTGAATCAATTCATCCATACTAATCAAGGTTAAAGAAGGCTCTGAACCCCTGGAAAAAATAAGTAAGCGGTTTGCCAATGCGCTTGCTCCATCCATCGCCTCTATTGCATTTTCCAAATATTCCAAGCTTTTATGCTCTTTGGATAACTCTCCTTGAGCTAATTCTATATATCCAAAAATTCCAGTGAGCAGATTATTAAAATCGTGGGCTATTCCCCCAGCCATGGTGGCCAGACTGTCCAGGCGTTGCATACGCATAAGCTTTTCTTCAGCCAATTTACGTTGTGTAATATCTAAAGAGGCGATTAAGGTGGTACAGCTATTTTTTGAATAATCAAAATGGGCTTTCACATAGACGTGTTTTTCCTGTCCCTTAAAGGTGAGGACCTGTGCTTCGGTTTCGAAGTTCTTTTTTCGTTGGGTTAGAGCCACTAGTTCATGGATAAAGTTTAATTGGTCCTTTTCTGTTAATACCTGGGATAAATCCGATAAAAGCTGATCTTTATTATCGACCTGGTGCATACGGATAGCCTCTTCATTTACATCCACCACTTTTATCATTTCCAAACATTGTTTTACCACCGATGGATGTTCTTTTAAGAAAAGTAACATGTCCTCGATTTTTTCTTCTTGCTGCAGTTTATTCAGATAGGCTAATAAGGCAGTATAATCTTCTTCCCATAAGGCCACCGGTGCATTTTGGAAGAGGGATTGGTATCTCTGTCGGCTCTTATTAAAACGCTGGAAAATTTCAATCCTGGAGGTGATATCTTGCATGGTTCCAAACATCTCCACGGGCTGTCCTTCTTCATTGAAGATTAATTTCCCAAGACCATGCACCCATTTTACTTGACCGGTACGTTGATCTATTATTCTATATTCCCTGTTAAAGCTCTCTTGTTTTTTCAGTACATCATAGGTAAAATAATCGGCCATTTGCTGTCTGTCCTCTGGATGAACCAGATTTGCCCACCCCTGAACATCTCTTTTATAATTCTCATCCATCCCTAAGATTCTATCCATCTCCTCAGAATTGGTCCAAATTCCTGTAATTAAATCCATGGTGTAATGACCCATGGAGGCAAAGTGTTGAGCTTCGGAGAGTTTTCGCTGACTATCCCTAAGTTTTTGATCTATTTTCTTTTGAGCGGTTATATCAATAAAGGTAGTTAAAATTCTATCTTCCATGGGTTTTGAGGAAATTAATATATTCTTATAATTACCGTCTTTACAGGTAATGCGGATTTCTCTAAGTACTGAGTCTCTCTGGTTCTGTCTGGCATCATTGATGTCTTTATTCCATTGCTGTGTAACGGTCTCTCTATATTCTTCGTCGGGATAGGCCTTGATATTCCAGGAATCCAAATTGGGAACATCTCTATTGGTATAACCAAACATCTCTACCATTTTTTCGTTGATACGTAGAATATTTCCCTGATAATCGGTGATCCCAATACCCGTAGGCATAAAGTTGATGGTCCTATCCAGCATCTTCCGGGTGGTTTTTAGGTTGTTTTCCGTTTCCTTCTGTTTTCCCAGCAATATTACCTGTCCGCAAAGAAAGGCCAAAGAGGATGCAAAGGCTTCTTCATGATAAGTCCATGGGTGATTTTGGAAATATTCCAGACGTAGAACACCCATATGATTGATCCCGGTGCTGAAGCATGAATCTAACAGAGATTTTATTCCCAAGGGAGCAAGATAGGATTCTATCATTTCAGAACAATCTGGATCGGATAAAACATCATCCACGGAGATACGGATTTCCTGGACGAGATTTATTATATACCTGGAGAAGGTCTGTTCCGGTAAAATTAAACCTTTTTGATGGCTATGGGATTCTATTAAAAACAGATCAATACAATTCATCCTATGTTTATTGGAATCAATCAGCCAGACACTGGCCCTATGGGCTCCCAAAATTTCTGATGCCGTTTGGGTTATCAAATTTAAAGCCTTGGGAATATTACCGGTGATTATGGATCTGTCTTTCATCAATCTGGTGATGGCTTTTTTTTGTAGTTCTATGGGTTTCTTATCTTCAGATCTTTTAGTGGTTGAATTATCGGAGTTTTTTGAATCCATTATGTTTATAATTTTACTTCATAATTGGTTTTAACGCAAATTATTGGTGAGCCCCCCAATGGGGACTCTAATGTTTCAAATTGCTGACATTTCTTTTCGAAATATACTTTTACCAGACGCTCACTTCTTCTAATCGTTCGATGATATTCAGATGTTGAGTACACTTTGTTTCACAAATTCCGCAGGCGGTACAATCGGCGGCATGGGAGTTCTTCAAGCCCCAGTACCATTCAATCACCCCTTTATGACCGGGGTCTTCCAGCAGCTTCAGATTGTAGGTATCCATATGTTTGCTGATTTCCACGCCCTGGGGACAGGGCATACAGTACTGGCAGCCCGTACAGAGCTGATCCAGCAGTTTATTTTCCCGAGTTTTTATGGCGGTGATGGTTTCTTCGGGTACATCCAGTTTTCCATTACCCACTGCAGCGTTCTGAACCACGCTTTCCAGGGAATCCATACCAGCCAATACAACGGTGATTTCTTTCTGTACGGCATTGAACTTCAAGGCTGCATCCACCACCGACTCCTGATCATCCTTGCAGATAAAACGGAATTTATCAGGATTCTTTGGGATTAAGCCTCCCGAGAGAGGGTTCATGGTCACAATGCCCATGTTGTTTTTATAGGCGGCGTCCAGGCCCCGTTGACGGTAGGGGGCATTGAGCACGTTATAGCCCACGGTCAGTCCCTCGATACGGCCTTCATTGGCGATGATTTCAATCTCTTCGCCGTTACAGTGGGTGGAGGCTACGATATGGTCAATCAATCCCTCTTCCTTGGCTTTAAGGGCCGCTTCATAGGCGCCGCCCTTTGCTAAACGTTCCCTATAATCCTCCAGGGACATAATGCACCAGATATGGAAAAAGTTGATTTTGGGAATATCCATGCGGCGAAGGCTCTGTTCCAATTGGCGTCGTAATTCACCGCCGTCCTTATAATTTGATTTAGTAGAAACGTAATATTCATTGGGCATATTTTTAAAGGCTTGACCAAAGAACTCTTCACTTCGGGCATCGCAGTAATAAAGGGGAGCGGTGTCAAAATAATTTATACCCATCCGGCTGGCCTGATGCATCATTTCTGCGTTGTAATCCAGATCATAATCGTCGCCTCGTTTGGCAAAACGCATGCCGCCAAAGCCGATGACCGATAGTTTCTTTCCTGTTTTTCCGTATTCTTTGTATAACATAGAACTCTCCCCTTATCTTTTAACCCTTGGTTGTTTAGTTGTAACATCTGGAGTTAACTCCAGGTCAAGGGCAAATAAGGGTAATGTTCTCAATTGCTGACATTTCTTGCTTTTATAGTTGAATATTCTTACTGTGCGGCAATCCAATCCAGGGCTGCTTCCAGCTGTAAATCTCTATTCTGGTTGTAACTATCCTGGGTGTTCCAGACCTGGGTGTCCACATCTATCATATCCCCATCCACATAACCCAAAACTGAAATATTGAAGGAGCCCAGGGTTAACAGCCATCCGTTGGGCAGCTCCCTGGGATAGGGGTTCCCTACGGTTTCTGACCGGTTGGATATTCCGATTAAATGGGCCCCGCATAATTCCTTTAACCCGATAGCCAAAATATCCGAGGTGCTGTAGGTCATTTTATTAACCAAAAGAATAACCTGGTTGGAATAATGTAAAGAGCTGGGGGTGATTTGGAAGACACTCTCATAATAATCATTGGGACCGGGGCCGTTTTTTCTATAATTATGGGTTAACTCACTGCTTTGGCTAATAAAATATTGAAGAAGAGCCCTGCCGTTTGTAAAATCACCACCGGTATTGTTTCGTAAATCGATGATGAGATAGGGTGTATCAAGATACTTTTCTATGATGGTATAAAAATCTTCAGTCCATTCCGCCGAATCATTTATACCCTCCAACTGCTCGTTTTGCGGGGTACTAAAAGTGGGAATATGCAGATAGGCTGTTTGAGTGTTTAAAGAACCATAGAGCAGGTTTTTATGCACATTATTCTGAGGGTCCTGCAAATAATAATAGATTACATCGCGGGGATTATAGTATTTTTTA
The DNA here is from genome assembly GCA_027858495.1 of Spirochaetaceae bacterium. Classification (GTDB taxonomy): domain Bacteria; phylum Spirochaetota; class Spirochaetia; order DSM-2461; family DSM-2461; genus JAQICO01. Next base: position 49 of record JAQICO010000241.1, on the reverse strand, counting down.
TCCTTTGTAAAAAGATTGGATTCCACCTCTGGGGTGACAAGCCGAATAT
>JAQICO010000200.1 GCA_027858495.1 Spirochaetaceae bacterium | reverse complement strand
AAAATCAGGGGTTGCTAAAAATGCCAGCGTTCATACTTTAAGACATAGTTTTGCAACCCGTCTAGTTGAAGACGGTTATGATATTAGAACCATTCAAGAGTTATTAGGTCATTCAGATATTTCAACCACCATGATTTACACTCACATAGCCCAAAAGAATAAGTTGGGGGTCATTTGCCCCTTAGATAAGATAATTTAACAACAAATGGAAGCTATATTCCCCGGCTATAACATAAATTATACAGTTTCGATATAACTACAATCCTACATTGGATAATATTGCAACTATATGTCTGCTACGTTGTTAAACTCCCATCCCCTCTTATCTGTTAGATCTGTATTATCCGCTGTTTCTATTCCCTATCCCTCTCTTCCGTTTTTTAAGCTCTTTCCACTGTTGATTTAACCTTTCTCAAACCCCATCTCATATAGTTTTAATAATCCTGTGAAAAATAATCAGAGCCTGATTTGCCGAGAATCCATGGTTTTAACTAAAAAGGAGATCCCAATACCCAAGACAGGTAAAGGAATCTCCTATTTTTAAACTTTTACAAAGTATCCTAAGTTAATAGACTACTCTGCCAGTTTGTATACCAATACCAAACCGGATCTCTGGTAAACCTGAGCTACCTCTAAAAGACCCATTCCACCTGAATTAGCAGCGATTAAGTTAGAAATCCAAGTTACACCAAAATCCACCTGACCGGTATATATACTGTTCTGCTTAATGCTGTGATTAAAGTGGATGGGGAATAAAAACTTCTAGAGATGGAGCTAGCTCCACGGTTAAATCCTATTAAAAATAAAGGGCTTTGGGAAAATTTCCTTAAAGCCTTTTTTAATTGATGATAGATCTATAGCAAACTGGGCAATATCAGAAATTATTTATTTAAAATCCAGGGCGACAGATCCGTCCCAATTCTCTGGTATATTAATCTGAAATTCTAAACATCGAGAGAGCAGTAATTTGCAAACCGGATCCGAAGGAATTATTTCAAGAGCTTCGTTGAAATAATCGGCGGCTGTATACCAGTTCCCCAGTGTATACATTTTAAAACCACGATTATACAGAGACTTCCATTCTGTGGTGTATCTATTGGAACGTAGGATTAATGAATATATTTCCGTAGGTTCATTCTTTCCTTTTACCTTGGCCCTATCAATTAGGCGACAATAATTTTTACCATCGATCTTTTGGGCAACCACCTTAGAAACAAGGATATCTTGTTTATAGAACTTTGTAAGACTCTCTAATCTTGCAGCCAGATTTACGGTATCCCCAATGGCTGTATAGTCAAATTTATCTGCACAGCCTATATTGCCAATAATAGCTTCCCCCTCGTTCAAGCCTACCCCTGCAGAGATTCCTAAAGCAGGGAGCCTAATACGTTCCAAAGAGGTAGAATTGAATTCCTTTATCATATCAGCTGCAGCATCTGCAGCACGTTGAGCATTATCTATATAACTTATTGGAGCTCCGAATATAGCAAATATAGCATCTCCAATAAACTTATCCACCGTTCCGCCATAACTCTGAATGATCTTCACCATTCTAGAAAAATGAGAATTCAGAAAATCCACAACTCTTTGAGGTTCATTTAATTCTACGATTTGATCAAAGTGATGTATATGTGAGAATAAAACAACAATATTCCTTTTTTGCCCGGTAAGTAATGCCTTTTCTGAATCCTTTAAAAGAAGGTCATTTATGATTGGGGCTGGTAGAAATTGGCAGAAAGCTTTAAAAATAACTTGATTCTCTTCAATTTTCGAATAGTAAAGAAAGGCTTTGTTTATTATATCATTGATATATTTTAATAGATTAAAGGATAGTTGTTTGGGAAATTCTTCGGTTTTACTAAAACTACCCATGACAAGATTTATATCCTGATTATTATGGATAACCACATTTTCATTAAATTTAAAATTAAAATCCTCTTCTGCTATATTATGGTTCAGATTTTCTTTTGTTATTAAAATATCAATTTGATCCTTAGAAATATCCTTTTTGATTTTAGATATGGAAACACAATTTGCGATTAAAACTTTCTGAATATCTGGCAGAAGACCTTTACTCAGCTGTAAGATTCCCTTTAATTTATTATTCTCCATATATATAATAAATACAAAATCTAGTAAAAGCAGGGTTTCCA
>JAQICO010000192.1 GCA_027858495.1 Spirochaetaceae bacterium | reverse complement strand
GTAATTATCATTTTATATTTTACCGGACAAATCAGTGGAACAGCCACCATCATTTTGGGCATTCTTGCTTTTATTTTTATTGTGACAAGTTTTATTGGGACTTGCCCTTTATACCTTCCCTTTAAAATTAGCACACTAAAAAAAAATAAAGAGTAAAATAATTATATTGGGTATTCATTTAAAGAGTACCCAATATTCTATAAATCTCCTTAATTAAGTGCTTAAATAATATTCTTAGAAACTAAATTTTCATCATAATCGCTATTTTTATTTTGCTGTCCTGCGGTAGTAGTGGTAGCTCATTAGGGAGTTGGTCTGAAACAGACTACGGCGAAATCCAAGCAACCACCATAACTTCCACATTGGAAGATTTAGCAAATCATGAAGCACCCGCGGGCCATAATTGAGGCCATAGACAGCTGTATAGAACAGGGCATCTATGTCATTATGGACTGGCATGGATATACCAGTGCTATGGACTATTGTGAAGAAGAAGTCAGCCTGATGAAGGGAATTGCCACAACCTATGGCGACTGCCCCAATATTCTTTATGAAATTGGGAATGAACCGAAGAATGATGTTACATGGACTGGAACTGTAACCGAATGGGCAACCTCAAATGCCTCGGGTGCTTATTCAGGCTTATGGACTTCGGCTAATTCCGATGCACGGGTAGATTGGATGAATAACAATAACATCAGCTGGGCAAACTAGTCTATTTGCGATAAAGATGAATCATCTGCAGCTCTTAAACCCGGCGCCCCGGTGACCGGCGGTTGGACCGATTCTAATCTTAGCGAATCTGGACTCTACGTTAAGGGGAAATTAACCGAATAATCCAGTAAGAACCGCCCAGTAATTATTGGGCGGTTTTCTCTAGATAATAATCGTAGTCACCTTCGAAAATCTTCATTTCGCCATGATCGATATAAAATACTCGGTCTACAAGATGCCTTAAAAAATACCGGTCATGGCTCACAATCATCAAAGTACCGGTGAAATTTTTAAGTGCCTGCAGCAATACCTCACGGCTGGCAATATCCAAGTGGTTTGTAGGTTCGTCCAAAACTAAGAAATTTACCGGAGATGCAAGAATGGTGGCCAACATAACCAGGCGTCTTTCTCCACCCGACAAAACCGAGATCTTCTTGTCGGCATCCTCACCGGAAAATTGAAAGGCCCCCAACAGGTTTTTTATATAACCGATGGTAGCCATGGGTATCCGGTTGGATACTTCCTCAAAAATACTATTTTCGAGGTGTAAAAGGTCTGAGGAATATTGACTGAAATAACCGAGTTGAACACTGCTGCCCAGGGTGCATTGGCCCTTTGTTGGATCTGTCTGTTCAGAGATCACCTTGAGCAGGGTGGATTTACCTGCTCCGTTTACTCCAGTTAGGGCAATTTTGTTCTGACGAACAACTGTACCGCTGATTCCGTGGAAAACGTCCAGTTTTTTACCGTCTTTTAAATCCCAGGCCTTGGCGAGATCCTTCATCTCAACCACCAGGTCCCCACTTCGTTTGCTGTCGTTAAAGTCGAAATGCATCACCTTGGGTTCTGGCGGTACTACGATGCGCTCAATCTTCTCGATTGTTTTTACTCTAGACTGCACTTGAGCGGCATGAGAGGCGCGAGCGGCAAATTTTGCGATGAATTCTTCTTCTTTTTGAAGCATGGCCTGCTGCCTTTTTTGGGAGGCAATCAGTTGTTCCCGCCGGATTTCACGTTCCTGTAGGTAAAAATCATAATTTCCAGAATATGTCTGTATGGTTTCTCCGGCTACTTCAACGGTTTTATTGCAGATCCGCAGCATGAACTCACGGTCATGGCAGGTCATCATGATGGAGCCTTTAAAATTCTTCAACCATTCTTCCAGCCAGATAATGGTCTCCATATCCAGATGGTTGGTGGGTTCGTCGATGAGCAGTACATCGGGGGTGAGCAGCAGAATTTTAGCCAAGGCTATACGCATTTTCCAACCGCCGCTGAAATGTTCCACAGGTTCCTGTTGTCTTTCCGGTGATATCCCAAGTCCCGTTAAAATAATTTCAGCATTGGTTTCCAGATTGTAACCATCCATGTTCTGGAATTCCATTTGTACATCGCCGTAGCGTTCCATCTCTTGGTCAGTGAGCCCCTCATCGGTACACATCTTATGTTCTAAATCTCCCAATTGCAGGGATAATTCATAGACTCGCCCCATCCCCGAAAGTACTTCTTCCATGACGCTGCGACCCATCATTTCTCCAACATCCTGAGAAAAATAGCCAACAACGTTTCCCGGAATCACTGTTACTGTTCCATCATCAGGAGTCTCTTCTCCAACTATTAGACGGAATAATGAGGATTTTCCCGAGCCATTGGCCCCGACCAATCCAATTTTTTCATTGGGGTTGATAAGCACATTGGCGTTGCTGAAAAGAATCCGTTCTCCGTAGGAAAGTTTTATATCGGAAAGATTGATCATCTATTTGCCTCTGTTGGATAGTTTTAATGTAAATGAGTTTACTTTATTCATCCTCTCATGTCCAGGCTGAACTATTCTAAAAGATAAGATTCCCATGGTAAAACAATGCAGTAATTCCTTATATCTGGCAGGAAGACATTTTTTTTCTTCTATGATATTATTTCTTTATCCATAATTTTTAGGAACTCTATGTCATCCACCTTTTCTACCTTGGGGCTGTCCCCAAAACTTATTAATGCTGCAAAAAAGCAAGCCATTCAAGAGCCCTATCCCATACAAACTCAAGCTATTCCTGCCATACTTGAGGGTAAAGATGTACTTGCGGCTTCTCAAACCGGTACAGGTAAAACTGCTGCCTATATTCTCCCTTTATTACAGCGGTTTTCCAACAAAGGACCGGTTATAAATAACCAAACCAAAATACTGGTTCTATGTCCCACAAGGGAATTGGCCGTACAGATAGAAGAGGTGGTAAAGAGCTTGGCGGCTACCCTGAGATTCCGTTCTATCGTGGTGTTTGGCGGAGTTAAGATCAATCATCAAATGCTGCAGCTCACCAGAGGTACAGATATCCTAATCGCCACTCCCGGCCGCCTGCTGGATTTACATCGCCGTAATGCCATTCAATTTAAAAGTCTGGAGGTCTTGGTCTTAGACGAAGCTGACCGCATGCTGAATTTAGGCTTTTCCCAGGAAATTCATGATATTCTTAAATTACTTCCCACTAAACGGCAAACCCTTATGTTTACAGCAACCTTCACTGAGGATATAAAGGATCTCGCCAGGGAAATTACCCATAATCCTCTAGAAATATCCATTGATCCTAAACAAATAACAGCAAAACAGGTGGAACAGTCCATCTATCCGGTGGATAAATCTAGGAAATCAGCATTATTGATACAACTGTATAAAGAAATGAATTGGGGACAAATCCTGGTATTCTGTAAAACCAAGAATCGATCAGACCGTTTGGTTCGTAGATTTACCGAACAGAATATAGCTGCTGTTTCCATCCATGGAGACAAAAAACAATACCAAAGAACCAAAGCCCTTAGAGAATTTAAGCAGGGTGAAGTGCCTATTCTGGTGGCAACAGACTTGGCGGCCCGGGGTATTGATATTGAAGAATTGCCCATGGTGGTGAATTTTGATCTTCCCCATTTAAAGGAAGATTATATTCATCGAATAGGAAGAACGGGTAGGGCCGAATCTACCGGTTTGGCTATTTCTTTGGTTTGTCTGGAAGAATTGGATAAACTAAGGGATATTGAACGATTAACAAAACAGGTCTTGCCTAGGGTTATTCATCCTGATTATCAACCCAAGGAAGAACTACCAGTTACAACCTTGGATCTTCGCCCCTTTCCACCTAAAAAACCCAAGAAGAAAAAAATGAAAAAACAAGTCTAAGACTAGTTTTGAACACAGTAAAATTCTTATCTTTTTGTTTTCATCTGTAGCAGAGTCATAAATAGGCCCCAGAATCTATTGAGCCCTTTGATGCTGCCGAATCGAAGAAACATCAACTTTTCCGCTAGTTTTATATCCTTGTAGGATTTTTTGATATAGCGGTAGATATCCCATTTGCGATAATCCTTTAGAGATTTCTGGATAAATGCTGGGCTCCAGAGATCCTGTTTCTCCTGAATTATCCTATCTACCCAGAAGCAGGCCTGAGCCATTCCATAGTAGAGACCCGATGATCCGTTGGCATCGCTAAAGCCTGTAATATCCCCTAAAAGCACCATACCACCCCTGGGGTGAGGTATGATGTTTTCCACCAATTCCCGGTTGGAAATCACGGTGAGCTTCTCATAGTCTGGTGTCGCTCCCTTAAAGTATTCAGAAAATCCGGGATAATCTTTCTTCAACTGCTCCCATATTATGAACATTTCTTTTTCATCGGGGATGCTGGCATCCTTCAGGCGGTGCAGGGTTCCCAGGCGAAGCATCAATCCGGCCTCCATGCGGTGATTCCCCAGGGGGAATACATAGGCCACGGCGGCGGGTAAATGGGGCGCGTAATCCAGGGATTTAGGGGGCAAAAGGAAAAACTGAGGAATGGCCTCCTTGCTTACATCTACCCCTGGAGCTTGCTTGCTGAGGTACTTGATGGTGGGGCAATCGATTGCTTCCCGGGAGAGATTGTATTGCTCTTTAAAGGGATCCCCATGGCCTGTGGCGTTTAATACACTATTGCCGTAATAGATCAGTTCTTTTCCTTGCTGGATACACTTAACCCCCACAGAACGATTATCCTTTACTAGAGATTCGGTCAGCTGGGTGTTATAGGAGAATTGGCAGCCCGCATCCTTGGCCCGCTGCTCCATATGGGAGATCAGTGTATGCCATTCAAAGAAGTAATAGGCGTTATGTACATCGATAAGCCGGTCTTTTTTATCCAGGGGGCTGTGGAATCTACGGTACGCGGGGTCTACCAGGCTGTTTTGCTGAAGCCAATTTTCTCCCAATAATAGATCCAACAAGGGCCAATGGGCCATGCTTTCCCCCCGGGGTTCTGTGGAGGCGGTGGAACTCTTTTCTATGACCAACACCTTGGCACCAAGTTGGCCTGCCCGAATAGCAGCTGCAAGGCCCACTGGGCCGGCCCCGCATATTATAAAATTGTAGCTTGCATTATCCATGGTAAGTTTCCTTATATTTAATGCTAATCACTCAGTCTGCGGTTGTAAAGGATAATCCTTTAAAGATTCTTGGTGAAAATGGTAAAAGCCTTGTTAGAATGGTTCCCATAGAACAGTCAGTCTTCAGTTGATGGGAAGTGTTGATACAAACAAAAGATAAAAGACATTTATACATAAGGAAGAGTAGATAGAAAAGCCTGCATTATACTTTTTTCATATATTTCTTCATTATTTTTCAGGATTTAAGTTTTATTTAAGAACTATTTATCAAAATTAAGAGTAATTGAAGAAATTATATCTATCTGGAGGGAATGATGAAATTTTTTACCAAAGCTTTTTTTGTACTATTAACAGTTCTGATGATTTTCAGCTGTGCATCTGCTAACATGGCAATGAACAGTGCCCGTAGAAAAGCGGACAGACATGAGTACAGAGATGCAATCGAAAAAACACTGCAAGCAATGGAAGATGCTGAAGGCGATGAAATTGCTCAAGCAGAAGCACTACTTCAATCCATTGTGGCGGAAGGTGAAACCTATCATGTGGGACTTGCCGAAGCAGCTGTCGGATCCACTGAAAAGTATCACTTTGATCAGGCATGGCCTGAATACCGAACCCTTGTCAGTATGCGGAACACTCTAGTTAATGCCGGAAGAGATGGTATGCTTAAGGACTACACAGCCCAAATGGATGAAACCATGTTACTGGCTGCACGTGAATACTACGATGATGGAATGGAACTTTTCGAAGCTTTTAAGGCTAATCCCAATCGATACCTTGCCAAAGAGGTTGTAAAGACGCTGAATGGTGCTTATTACATCTTTGAAAATGGTAACAGCGAGCTTCCCGGTATGGCAGATGCATATAACGCTGCTCTGGATGTTGCAAAACTGAAAGTGGTACTGATCTATGGTGACAGTATAGAAAGAGCTGGAAATAAATTCGCTAATAGTGCCATAAACGCTGTTGGCTCAGTTGGCAATAACGATGGTTTTATCGAAGTAAAAGACGGTTTGATGATTGAAGGAGCCTTTATTTCATGGTTGGATGATAATAGCCAGTATAGAATAGGAGATGTAACTTCACTTTCTGTAACTGCAGAAGGATTTAAAGAATATGCCAGAACAGTTGATGCTGATATCGTGGTATATATGGATGTGACCTCTTTTGAAGTTGTTCCTACTGAACGTAGTACTTCCGTTCATGGTACAGTGAAAAATGAAGAAGGTGAAATGGTTGATGTAAGCGGGACCAGAAACGAATACATCAGAAGTGTTGACTCTTCATTGAATTTGTATATTTTTGACGCATCTGAAAATAGGTTCTCAGCTTTAGATGCGGGAGACCTTCCTTCCGGTGTCAGCAACAAAATTTACCATACAATGTATAGCTGTGATGATTATACAGGCGCCATTTATACCGGAGACACTGAGGGGTTGAACGTTGAATCCACTAATCCACATGATGAAATCTACGCTCAATTTATCCGCTCTTTAACTCATGGTTCTGAAGAGAATCAAAGCCCCGAATTTACAGAATCAGAAAGAGCTATCGTAACAGAATGGGAAGGATCGGTAGAAGGTAAACTAGCCTATGATTACGGCAATTTACTCAATGAATTTGTTGCCGAGCAATTCAAACAATTCCTTTCACAGTATTAGTAGGTTTTGTAAAAGTCATTATAATAACTTCCAAGGGGCTGTGGAGAATCAGCCCCTTGGAATACCATTGATGGACGCCTTTTCTATAAACGTTGTTTTCTTTCAGGTCATTCTATAGAAACGTTATATTGCAAGAGCAAGGTTCAATATTTGGGAATCTTTGAAAGAGGAAAACTTAAGTAAGAGAAAGACATCGGTGCTTACTTTCTATACTAGGCTTAGGCTATTTCAGCAACGTTACTAAAACAGCTTAGGCCTGGTTGTTGGAAATAAGTATTACTAACAATCCTCCCCCCTATAATAGGAATATGTGATTTTACTATTTATTGGGGCGATGGTACTTATTCAAAAGTTAAAATTTTAATAAATTTATAGAAGAAAGTGATTTGCTTCATGTTTATGATGATTGGGGTACCTATGAGTTACGAGTAATCGAGCTCAACCCATGCTTTTCTTTCTAGGTTCTTAGCTCTCTTATCATCTTAATATATCAATCTTCAACAACGTCAGGTTTTATAGAAATAAATTCTGCATTCGCAAGATATTGGGTCATCGTTTAACTATCCTTTCGATGACTTTATCAAAATAAGTTATAAGTCAGAACTGTTGGTCTCGTCGGTGGATATAAATTCAGCCTTTAAGAGATATTGCGTTATTGGTTCATGAATGTTCAAAAGCATAGAAAGATGAAGTTCCTCGGGTAGAATTGCACATATAGACTGATCTTTTATGCTGGAAGGGGGGAGATCGCCATAGTCCATTACCCCTTGCGGGTCTAGAAGCTCATCCTCTTCTCCGATGAAAAGGCAAAAGGGTTTATCTATAGCTTTAAACTGTTCCTTGGGGCGATCCGCTGTCATAGCCAAAGACATTTGGACCGTTATGGAGGTTATCAGCAGCGGATCATTTTCCAAGACTTGTGATGAATAATTAAAAAATACAGCAGGTGTATTTCCATCCTCATCTCCATTGCTCATATAGTAAGATACAAAAACAGAGGAATCAGCCGTGGCAAAGGGGGTATCATTATTTTCCCGTTCTGTGGAGGATTTATATCCCAAATAGGGGGATATAAAGATATAACCATCGGCTGATATGCTTTCTTTCCAGGAGATGTAATTCAATAGAAGCCCGCTGCCCGATGAATGCCCGCCCAATAAAATAGGAATCTCTCCATAATCCTCTAAAATATATTCCATCAAGGTCTTCACATCTTGCCAAACCTGTTCTACCGAAGGCGTATCTCCCCTGGGTCCCTGGGATAAGCCATGCCCCCTGAGATCCATAAGGTAGACATTTACATTTTCATTGGTACTTAACTGGTTTGCCAGATATTGGTAACCCGCCAATCCATGAGCACCACCTCCATGTAGAAAAAGAATGCTAGATTGGGCATCACCCTTTGCTGGAAAAAAATGTACAGCCAATTGGTTCAAATCTGATGCTGTAATTTGCAGTAATGTTCCTGTAGGGGTACCCCTTAGAGCTTCTTCCAGGGCTTGGGTACTGAAGGAGCCTTCATTAGCTTTAGACAAAGCTGGACCGGAATTACAAGCGGAAAATATATTCAGTAATAATACTATAGAAAGTAGTTTTGCTATCATGGTTTAATGCTACCCACTTAATCTTGGAATGTAAAGAAAATTATTGGAAGAAGAATTTATTGTTCCGCAGCTTATGAGCTTTGGAAGATATTGTAAGCCTTGTTAAACTCGATGTATGGGAAGGGGAGAAGAAGGGATAATTTTACCGCAGAGCACACAGAATAAGCAGATGGGATGGAAGAAGAAGAGGGGATGGAAGAAGAAGAGGGAAATAAACAACTGAAAGCACCGAAGGCTCGGAAAGGGAGAAAAGAAGAAAGAGGATTCAAAATCTATTTAATATATTTAGGCTATAAACAGCTATCCCCAACCATTTTTAGGGCTTTCCGATGTTTAAGATCTCCCTATTTAATAACGAATACACTGAATGATGGGGTTGGCGTTGGAGCGAAAAAGGGAGAAGAGAGGAGTTTTAGGGGTATATAGTTGCTTTATATCTTACTTGTAGTAGGTTGTTATATGATTGCTATATATCAGATTTTTTAGCCTGATAATGCAGCTTTTGGTTCATTGGGGAATTTTATCGGTTGTTTTTGTTTTAATGCTTGATATTGGGGCTTAAATGGATGCTTGCTTTTTTATTTGATGTTTTTTGGGGTTATATAGTTGCCATATAACTGACGTGGAGATTAGTTAATGTGGTCTTGTAAGGATTACAGTTTTTGCGAGTTTTTGGGGTTGAAATTGGGTTTAGGTTAAGATCAATGGAAAACTATTCAATAATATATGTTATATTTTTTGTGCACCTAGGATACTATGATTAAGAAACTTTGGCTCACATCTATTGCTTTATCAATAATATTATTTTTTGTACTCCAGTGGATGCATGAAAATAGAGTTATAGCAAAGGTTATGTATACCAATCAAAATGAGATTAACAACGAATTATTGGACAGTTATGTTTTTACCAACAATGTAGGTGGAAGTCCTGTTCATCATTTGTCTAAACATAAATTATCAAAATTAAAAAGCTCCATTCTTTCAATCGATCCAAGTCTAATTGTTATTCAGTCCAATGAAACTTTCTTTGAATTAAATAATCATCTATATGACTTGACCATACAGCAACACAGAACCCTTATTAGCCAGCCAGTAGAGCCCAATTTAAGCATTACTGAACTCGCCCTAAAGTATAAGGATTACTTTAAAGTGCGGGCATTCCTAGATGAAACATTCAATACTGTATATGATTATGATCGAAATATGGTGACATTTGTCAATAAATTTGGCCATGAGGAAACAGTCGGTGTTGGAGGAAGAGATGATATGGAAAAAATGTTATTTAATATCACCCAAGTGGTGTTCGTATTTGCTGTCTTAGCCTCTATACTGATACCTTTCCTAAG